>JAITQH010000027.1 GCA_031288985.1 Candidatus Methanoplasma sp.
TCAGCACCATACGGAGATGCGACGCGATATACGTCATGGAGAACGGAAAGGTCGTTGAGACCGGAACACACGACGAGCTGATCGAGAGGCGGGGGCCGTACCGCGAGATGTGGACGAGCCAGGTGGGGGTTCTTCCGCAGCGGGAAGGGATGTGTCCGGAAAAACCTCCCGCAACGGACAGTGGCGAAGACAAGGACAAAATGAACAAGAACGGCGGCGATGTGATTGAGTACAGTTAAAGAGATAGAGATAGTGGACGGAAAGACCCTGAAGCTCAACAACGTCCTTTCAAAAGAGACCGGAACATTGGACGGCGACGAGTTTGCAAAGACGATGCATATGTTCGAGGCCTATACGAAATCAAAGAAGCTCACGCCGTATGGGCCGATGGTGTTGTTCTCCAAGACGGCGTTCGACGGCATGAAGATGACTCAGCGCAGCAAGCTGATGGCCCAGCTGCGCGAAGTTCACGACAGCCCGGACGCGCCATACTCCTTCGACAGGCTTGTGAAAGCAGACAACTGCGTCCTCGCCAGGTACAGAGGCGCGGCGGCGGGCCTCCAGGTGGCGTACAGCAAAATTCAGGTGTACGCGTTCGAACACGACATCCGGCTCAAAGGCGAGACATATACAGTGATAATAGAACAGAAAGACGGGGAGATCCTCGCGGACGTGTTCACGGAGAAGGCGTTATGAGAAAGTTCGGGGAGTACGATCTGAACAGGCTGAGCGACAGCCGCCTGCTGTACATGCGCAATCCTCCCAGGTTCGCATATATCTTCACGATCGTGGCGATCGCCATACTCATAGGCGTCGCGGGATGGAGCACCATTGCGATAAAAGCAGAGGAAGTTCAGGCGCAGGGGCTCATCGTCACAGAAGACAGAGGCGTACTGGTGCCCGAGGTCGGCGGCATCGTGAAAGAGGTGCTTTACCGCGAAGGCGACATCGTGCCGAAAGGCTCCGCAGTGCTGAGGTTCGACACTACGGACATATCCATTGACATAGCCAACCTGGAACGGCAGCGCGACAGGCTCTCTGAAAGGATATCCAATATCGACCTCTTTCTGGAGCAGACGTATGCCTCGTTCCAGAGGCAGCCGTTCAAAAATGTCGGCGGACAGGCCGAGTTCTTCGTCATGTTCCAACAGTACATGTCGGACAAGAGCACGCCGGGGATGACGGCGGAGGACATAGACCGTCTGAACTCCCAGGCCAGAGGTTCTCTGCTTTCAGACAAGAGTTCGTCAGCCGACAGCCTCGGAGCCGTGGATTCCGAACTGTCCAGATGCGAAGCGGTCCTGTCAAGGCACAGCGTTGCCTCCCCGATATCGGGCATACTGCATCTGGATGCCGTGATATCTCCCGGGATGATGCTGCAGGCGGGGACTCAGATAGGAAGCGTCAGCGGCGACGGAAAGAAGACGATAGAGTCGTACATCTCGTCCGCGGACAGATCAAAGATAGACACGGGGCAGGAATGCAGGTTCACCGTGGACGGTCTTGCGCAGACGGAGTACGGTTCGCTCAGGGGAACCGTCGAAAGCATCTCCAGCGACGCGATAGTGCAGGAGGGCGGGGTGTACTTCAGAACCGTCATCCGCTTTGACGCCGATGTGATTCACGATTCGAAGGGGAGTCCGGTGGCGATATCCAACGGCATGACCGTCCGCGCCTGGGTGACGTACGAAAAGGTCACATACCTCAAATATTGGATGGGGCAGATAGGCCTCGACGAATTCTTCTGAGACGGAAGCCGCGCCCGGCGGACGCTTGAACAAAGGATGCAGGCCGCCAAAGACCGCAGAGGCCGCCGCAAGCGCCAAAACCGCAAGGAGAGGGGCATTGTTCAGCCACCTCCGGAATGGATTATTGCTGCGAAGACAAGCGTGAGAATGAAAACCGGCAGGCGATCGGAAGCCATCTTCTGCGGGTCATGCTTCCTCCGCCGCACACGTCGGCAAAGCCATCGATACAGCCTCCGCGATCATGCATAGATGTTGATCGCGTTGGCGCGTGCAAATCATCGTGCGGCCGACGCGCATGCAACCAGTCAATATTCTGCCTGCGTGCAGGCGTCAGGCCGGAGGTTCCGTCGAAGCATACAGGGCGCAGAACGCCTTTCCGGCCCGTTTCACTGCGATGATGGCCGCCGCGGCGGAGGCCGCGGCGACCGCCAGGGACAGAGACAGCAGTTCCGAACCCTCCGCACTCAAATGAATATCCCCATAGGATATGGGCGCCAGCAATAATATGATGGAGCCCACCAGTATAAGGCTGGCGAGTATGGCCAAATTGCGACTGCACACATATGTCATGTATATCATTGCCCCGGACAGCAGCAGGAATGGGAACGAAGACAGTACGATGAGAGACAGCGTATCCAGTCCTTCCAAGCCGACGGCGGGGATGTCTGCATCAAGCATCACGAGGAACGGCGACAGCGAATATGCGAATACGCCGTATGCGATGCCCAGAAGCCAGAACAGGCACGTCGCTCCGATCTTTCCGGCGAATATGCGATCCGCAGTCAGGTGTTCCGCGTGCGTCTCCCTGCCGCCCAGATATACCACGTTGACGACCATGTTCGATATGATGGCAAACAGCAAAGAAGTCACCATGAAAACGGAATGTGGGGATGTGGCCATGATCCCCGGAGTAACCAGCAGGAGAAAAACTGTGAATCCGACGTACCACTGTCTCGGAGGGAGTCTCAGAACCCAGCCGATCGCGCTCGCATCTTTGGCAATGCTCCTGTTCCGCATCATATGTCGTTCATCTCCATTATTGCCGCACGCCCGAGCCGGGAGGTCAGAGATCGTTGGCGATCAGCACTATCCTAACAAAAGCCAGGATGAACATCACATTGACCATGACCACTGCGTATATCTTCACCTTTCTCAGGCGCTTCTTGGCGGCCGCTCTGTCCTCATCGGTCAGGAGCACCTCCGGCTCCACCACCTGCACGACGGTGTTGCCCAGATCGTCGAGGTTGAGGATTATGCTGACCCCATCCTCCGCGCTGAGCCTCGCAACGACGGGTTCGTTCTTGCCGTACCGCACCGTCAGCTCATGGGTCCCCGGGGCTACGCTGATCGATCCTACATTCTTGCCGTCCGTTCTTCCGACGAACTCCCCGTACGAATCCACAAGGAACTGTTTCATTCTGGATCCGCTCTGAGCGACAAGCGGTATCACGATCTTGTTCGCATAGCCCGGATTCCCCTGGGATGAGAGGCGTTTCAGGAGCCAATAGTTCATGAAGACATCAAGAACTGCGATCAGCGCGGCGCCGATCCACAAAGCGATCCTCACCCCATCCTCCGCAAGCAGGGCGATCAGGGCCAGAACGGCGATCACAAGTATTGCGGCAAATGCTATTTTCTTCTCTGTCTTGGTAAGTCTCATTGTTCCCCGGATCAAGCACGTTGTCTGAAAATATAATGCTGACTGCGATTATATGCAATATTGCGCATGTTTGGACATAAATACACACTTCTGCGCCGATCGTTCCCGCTCCCGCCGAAAGTTTCGGCAGGCTCCGCGTCTTGGACGGAGCCTGTCCGAAGGGCGTTCGACTCCCCGCGCGGAAACCACTCGGACTGATGCTTTTTTATCATGCTCCACAATAGGGGATGTGCGATGATCGAAGACGTTGCTCCGCTGATATGGGAGATTCTCGGGAACGACAAAGTCACCACCAGAGAGGCGGGAGAACGGCTCGACCATATATTCAATTACAGGTGCCCCGACGACCTGGCCAAGACCCTCATAAAGCTGAGGAATGCAGGGATGGTCAGAGGCGAGATATCCATGGAGATGGGCGGGTGGATATGGTGGGCGGACGACGAATGCCGCAGTAAAGGTGCGGGAGAGAAGAAATGACGGTCAATTTCCAAGACAACGAAGTGCTGGCAGGGTGGGAGGACATCCTGGGCAGGGACAAATACCGCCTTATGATATCCGAGGTTTCCAACAGCTATCCGGACAAAAGGAGCATATCTGTGTCCTACAGGGACGTCGACGCCTACAACACGGACCTTGCGATGTTCTTCCTGGAGAATCCGGACCGATGCCTCAGAAAGGGGCAGGAGGCCGTTAGGAACGCCATGCCTCCCGGATGGGATCGGAAGGACGAAGTGAATCTCAGGATAACCGACCTCCCGAAGGACGCGAAAGTGGACATCCGCCACATCCGGGCGAAGCATCTGGGCAAGCTCATAGCGGTGGAAGGACTTGTTAGGAAGGCCACCACGGTCCGCCCGAGGATGACGTACGCCCTGTTCAGATGTTCGAGGTGCGGGGCGGAGATATGGGAGAAGCAGAACGGCATGATCCTGAGGGAGCCCATGATCTGCACCAACCCGGACGGAAGCTGCAACAAACAGGCCACCCGCTTCATACTCGAGGATAAAGAATCCGTATACATAGATACGCAGAAGCTCGAGATCCAGGAGAGCCCCGAGGGGCTCAGGGGAGGAGCTCAGCCGGAAAGGATGACCGGGTTCGTCGAGGACGACGTGGCCGGAGTCATAACGGCGGGGAACAGGGTCACGCTCAACGGCATAATCCGATCGGCCGAGAAGCAGGACAGGGACAAGTCCACCGTGTTCGACATCTTCATGGACGTGCTCTCGGTGGAGTTCGAACAGCATGAATACGACGAGATCCAGATAACGGAGGAGGATGAAGAGGAGATCCTCGGCATGTCCCGGGATCCCAAACTTTACGACAACATCGTGGCCTCCATATCCCCGACCATCTACGGACTCGACGAGGTCAAGGGAGCCATCGCCCTGCAGCTGTTCGGCGGATGCCACAAGGAGATGGACGACGGCACCACGCTCAGAGGCGACATGCACGTCCTGCTGGTCGGAGACCCGGGAGTGGCAAAGTCTCAGCTGCTGAGATACATGAGCGCGCTGGCTCCCAGGGGGATATACGCTTCCGGGAAGTCCGCGTCGGCGGCAGGCCTGACGGCGGCGGCCGTGAAGGACGACTTCGGGGACGGCAGGTGGACGCTGGAAGCGGGCGCGCTGGTCCTCGCCGACAAGGGGCTGGCATGCATCGATGAACTTGACAAGATGACCGGCCAGGACAGATCGTCCCTGCACGAGGCGATGGAGTCCCAGAAGATATCCGTCGCCAAGGCCGGGATCACGGCGACGCTTCAATGCAGGTGCTCCATGCTGGCGGCCGCGAACCCCAAGTTCGGCAGGTTCGACATGGATATGCCCATAGCGGGGCAGATAGAGCTGCCGCCCGCCCTCATGTCCCGTTTCGATCTCATATTCGTTCTGACCGACAAGCCGAACGCGAAGACCGACAACGAAGTGACCACGCACATACTGAACGTCCACAGGCGCGGAGAGGTGCGGCAGCTGTCCGAGGAGAGCGTCGTCGCCGGAGTCGATCTCGACGGCATCAGGAACGACACCACCCGCATACGCCCGGTGTACGCCACGGACATCATGAGGAAGTACGTAGCCTACTCCAAGCGCATGGTGCCGGTCATGTCCGACGAGGCCATGGCGCTGATAAAGGACAGCTACCTTTCCACAAGGGCCATGGGGTCGGGGGAGAACGACTCCGTTCCGATAACCCCGAGGCAGCTGGAGGCGTTCGTCCGCCTCTCCGAGGCCTCGGCGAGGATGAGGCTGAGCCCCGTGGTGGAGAAGAGCGACGCCCAGCGCGCCGTCTACCTCGTGGAATACTACCTCGGAAAGATACTGGCGCCCAACGGAGGGCAGTGGGATATCGACCGCGTCTCGTCCAACTACGCCAAGAAGGACCGCGACAAGCTGAAGATGGTCCTCGGAATACTGGAGGGAGAACCGGACGGCCTGTCGGAGGAGGAGCTGATAAGCAAGGCGCTCAGCGAAGGGCTCTCGGAAAGCGAGACGAGGAAGAACCTAACATCCCTGGAACAGACAGGCGTGATATACTCCCCCAAGAACGGACATTACAAGAAGGCGTGAACATGATTTACTCAAGGATACACGTGCATGAGAACGACCGCATACTGGCCGCCTGCGACGAGGAGATAATAGGCGAGACGTTCAGAGGAGGCGGCGCCAAGATAACCGTGTCCGAACTCTTCTACGGCGGGGAGCTGATATCCGAGGAGATATTCATAGAGAGGACCAAATCCGTCACGATCATGAATCTGGTCGGCAACAGGGTTGTGGGCGCCGCAGTAAGGGAAGGGCTGGTGGCGGAATGCAACGTCATCGTCATCGGCGGAGTGAAACACGCCCAAACGGTGATCCTGTGAGCTTCTGCGTAAGATGCGGGAAGGACGCCGAGGGGCTCATCGACGGAATGTGCGCGGAATGCTTCCTTGGGAGCAGGAAGCCCACGACGCTTCCCCACCACGTCGATCTCTTCAGATGCACCAACTGCGGCGAGTTCCGCAAGGGCGAGGACTGGTCGGGCCGTCCGTTGGAACAGGCGGTCGAAGGCGCGGCGGAGGACAGCCTCTCGGTGATAAGGGAGGCGGACGTCAAAGAGCTTTCCGTATCTTTCACGGAACAGGATCCGTACACCTTCCTGGCGGTGGTGGACACCGTCATCGATGTGAACGGATGCGAGGTCGCGGACTCCGCATCGGTGATAGTCAGGCTGAAGAACACGGTCTGCAAACGCTGTTCCAGACAGCTCGGCGGGTACTACGAATCCATATTGCAGATAAGGACGGCGGGAAAGGAGTTCCCGGATCGGCTGAGGGACGAGGTCCTGAACCGCATCGGCTCCATCGTGGCGGCGCAGTCCCGCACGAACCGCGGACTCTTCATAACAAAGATGGAGTTGGTGACCGGCGGCCCGGATCTGTACCTATCCTCGATCTCTCTGGGAAGATCCCTGGCCAAGGACATCGGCGACTCCTACTGCGCGGAGACGAAAGAGGCGGCCAAATTGGTGGGGCAGACCTCCGACGGCCAGGACATGTACCGCGTCACATACTTGGTCCGTCTTCCCGACTATCACGTAGGCGACGTCGTGCGCTTCGAGAACCGCTACTACAAGATGACAAGGGTGTCGGCCGTCGGAGGCAAGGCGGTGGACGTCGTCAACTTTAGGGAGCGGGCGATAAAACGCTCCGACATGCAGAACGTAAAGGTGTACGAGAAGGCCTCGGATCTGCGGTCGGCCACCGTGGTCAGCCGTTCTCCCGGAGAGATACAGATCCTGCATCCCTCGGACTATTCCACGCTCGATCTGAAGATACCGGATGACGCAGAGATCGAAGAGTCGGTGAAGGTCACCGAGATAGACGGCGTTCTCTATTACGTACCCTGATGTTTTTATCCGCAAGCGCGATTCGGTGGTCATGATAAAGCTCCCCGAGACCGTCGAACAGACGGTCGTCAACATCCTGAGGCTGGCCAACACGAAGCTCCCTTCCGACGTGGGATGGGCCCTGGAGGCCGCCGCGGCATGGGAGACCGACGGGCGGGCCTCGGCCCAATTGGGCGCCATACTCGACAACGTGAAGAAAGCGGAGCTTCTGGGGAGACCGATGTGTCAAGACACAGGCATACCGATATTCTACGTCAAAGGGAAGATCCCGCCCTCCATAAGGCAGGACATAGCCGCCGGCGTCAGAAGGGCGACGGCGGAGATCCCGCTCAGACCCAACACTGTGGATCCGCTCACCCGCGAGAACTCCGGGGACAATCTGGGAGAGGGGATGCCTATCGTGCATTTCATACCCACCGAGGACGCGTACACCGAAATATCCGTGATGGTGAAAGGGGCGGGCAGCGAGAACATGACCCGTCTGGGAATGCTGAACCCTTCAGACGGCGCCGCCGGGATCGAGAAGTTCGTTGCGGACTCCGTCCTCGACGCGGGAGGGAAGCCGTGCCCCCCCGGAGTAATCGGCGTGGGGATCGGAGGGACGGCGGAGGAATGCCTGCTTATGGCCAAGGCCGCCGCGATGTCGTCATCGGAGAATCCCGACCCCGTCCTCAGGAAGATGGAGGAGGATCTGTTCGTCAGGATCAACGGAAGCGGGCTGGGTCCCATGGGATTGGGGGGAGGCGCGACCGTTCTTGCGGTGAAGATAAGAAAAGCGTGCTGCCACACCGCAAGCCTTCCGGTGGCGGTCAGCGTAGGGTGCTGGGCCACCAGACGGGCGTCCGCCAGGATGACCGGCGACAGGGTGGAGTACTCCCAGGAGGCGGACGTATGAGATTCATCCGCTCGCCTCTGAGCAGGGAAGACGCGGCCTCTCTGACCCTCGGCAGCGTAGTGAGCCTGTCCGGGCCGATAGTCACGGCCAGGGACGAGGCGCACATGCGTGCGCTGGAACATCTCCGTGAAGGAAAAGCGGTCCCGGAATGCCTGTACGGTTCCGTCCTCTTCCATTGCGGTCCGATAATGGCCCGGGACGGAGACGGGTGGAAGGCGATCGCCGCCGGACCCACCACCAGCGCAAGGATGAACAGCATGGAGCCGGAGATGATACGCAGATTCGGCATACGTGCGATCATAGGCAAAGGCGGCATGTCCCGCGAGGTGTGCGCCGCGATGAAAGAATGCGGCTGCGTGTATCTCGCGGCGACCGGCGGCGCGGCGGTGTCCATCGCGGAATCGCTTCCGAAGGTCCTGGGGGCGGAGTGGGAGGATCTGGGCATGGCCGAGGCCGTGTGGAAGTTTGAAGCGGACAGGATGGGGCCGCTGATCGTGGCCATCGATGCCAACGGCGACAGCCTTTACGAGCGGGTGTCGGAGTCTCTCGTCAGAATCTGAGGTCTTCGTCCCCGTCGATGGCGCTGTCGTCGATGATCTCGACCCCGTCGTCGTTCTTGCCGCGGCTGATCAACCATGCGGACACGGCCAGTATGACTCCGAGGATCACTCCTATCAGCATGAAGATGTGCGCCGAATCCAGTCCGAAATGGGTCTCGATCTCGGATTTTGTGAGAGTGACCGACCGCGTGGTCGTGGTCGTGTCCACCGTCACATTGAAGTTGGCGCTGTCGTCGAACCCCGCGCTCGTCACGCGAAGGCTGTACGGGCCGATGGGGCATTCTATCTCGTAGACGCCGTCCCGCCCCGTGTTGGCGGAATAGCTGGAGCCGCCTTCCACGGAGACCAAGTGGACCGTCGCGCCCGACACGACCCCGCCGTCATATGAGACGGTCCCGCGTATCAGCCCCTCGGACGCGGCCATCAGGGCGCTTTGCATGCCGTCGATGCCCGACGTCACGGTGTATGTTTTTGTGGTCTTGTTGTAGGCGGCGGTATCCAGCTTCAGCAGAAGGAACTCGCTGCCTGCCTGCACCTCTGTGTTGGGGCAGCTGGCCACCGAATATCCGTGCATGTAGAACCTTATCTGCAACCCGATGTTGGACGTCACGGCGATGCTGAAGAATCCGTCGGCGTCCGTCGTCCCTTCGAAGTCGGAGATCCCGCGGATCGTGACGGAGACTCCCTGTATGGGCACCCTGCCCGATCCGCTCCATCCGCCTACGTGCCCTTCGATGTTGTACTGATCCGCATCCGCCCCGTCCGACGCCTCAAATGGCATCGACAGGAACAGAACGGCGGCTACCAGAATCAGCGGCAGGACCCTGCGGAACATGCACAATCAATCGCGCTCCGTGATTATTACCTTTTTCATTGCCGCCGGCGGCGGACGTTCAAAAAAGGACCTGCTCCCGATGCGGCGACAGATTGTAATAAATATATCCCATCAAGTAACGGAAACGGCATCCGAAGGAATCGCATGATAGAAATTGCAAACAAAACACATACGACGGAAGAGGTCATGGGCGTCATGGAGCCTCTAATATCCACGTGGTTCAATGAGAGGTTTGCAGGGCTGACCGAGCCTCAGGCGAAGGCGATTCCCGAGATACATAAAAGAAAGAACGTCCTAGTTTCGTCGCCCACCGGGTCGGGGAAGACCCTCACGGCATTCACCAGCATCATCAACGAGCTCACACGATACGCGTCGGAAGGCCGTCTGGAAGAAAGGATCTACTGCGTCTACATCTCGCCGCTCAAGGCGCTGGCCAACGACGTCAACAGAAACCTCACCACGCCTCTCGAGGAGATGAAGGCCGTGGCGGAGGAGCATGGGATGAACATCCCCAACATAAAAGTGGCTGTCAGATCCGGCGACACGAGCCAGAACGACAGGCAGAAGATGGTCCGCCACCCGCCGCACATACTCATAACCACCCCCGAATCCCTCGCGCTGATCATGGCCGCTCCGAAATTCAAGGAGAACCTGAGAAAGGTGGAGTGGGTGATACTCGACGAGATACACGACATCTGCGACTCGAAGAGAGGGGCGTTCCTGTCGCTGACCCTCGAAAGGATGAGGCAGTTCTGCGAGAACGACTTTTCAAGGATAGGTTTGTCCGCCACCCTCGCGCCCATAGACGCGATCGCGGGATACTTGGTCGGATGCAACGGCGACGGCTCCGTTAGGGACGTGACGCTCATAGAATCGGACTCGAAGAAGCGGCTGGATCTCAAAGTGATATGTCCGACGGAGGATATGACCGCCCTGTCTTCCGACATCGTCAATTCGATGATGTACGACACGCTGAAGGAGTTGGTGGACGCACACGAGACGACGCTCGTGTTCACGAACACGAGGTCGGGCGCGGAGAGCGTGGTCTACAAGCTCAAGGAGAGGGGGCTCGAGAACGTGGAGGTGCACCACAGCTCCCTCGGCAAGGAGATGAGGCTGAACGTGGAGGAGCGTCTCAAAAGGGGCGAGATCAAATGCGTGGTGTCGTCCACGTCCTTGGAGCTGGGCATAGACATCGGCTCGGTGGATCTCGTGTGCCAGATAGGCTCCCCGAAATCCGTCGCGAAAGGCCTGCAAAGGATAGGGAGGAGCGGGCACAGCTTCGGGAAGGTGGCCAAAGGAAGGCTCATCGTCTTCGACTTGGACGACCTTGCCGAATGCGCCGTGATGTGCCGCGCCGCCCACAGGGGCGACATAGACCGCGTCGGCATTCCGGAGAACTGCCTCGACGTGCTTTCGCAGACCGTTGTCGGCATGAGCCTAGACAGCAAATGGATGGCGGACGACGCCTATGAGATAGTAAAAGGGTCGTACTGCTACCGCAACCTCAGACGCGAGAGCTTCATCGGGGTGCTCAGATACTTGGGGAGCAAGGACGAGCACGAAGGCGTATACTCCAAGATCTGGTACGACGAAGAAGAGGGCCAGTTCGGCAGAAAAAAAGGATCCAGGATGATATATCTGATGAATCTCGGGACCATTCCCGAGGAGGCGAACTACAGAGTGGTCACCGGCCACGGCTCCACCGTCGGCGAGCTGTCCGAGAAGTTCGTGGAGAGGCTCTCCCCCAGGGACGTGTTCGTTCTCGGAGGGAGGTCCATGGAGTTCGTCCGCTCCAAAGGCATGATAGCCCACGTCAAGGAGGCAGGCGGCAGGAAGCCGACCGTGCCGTCGTGGGCGGGAGAGATGCTCCCGAGGAGCTTCGACCTTTCCATGGACGTCGCCGTGTTCAGGAAGGAGATGGCGGGGCTCATAGACGGGGAGGACGGAGAACTGATCCCGAAGATATCCTCGGAGTTCGACATCGACGAGGGATCCGCAAGAAGCCTCATATCCTATTTCAGGGAGCAGAAGGCCGTCACCGGCATCATACCGGACAACGAGAGGCTCGCCATCGAAGAGTACATAGACCCGTCCGGCAACCAGAGGATCATATTCCACTTTCCTTTCGGGCGCAGGGTGAACGACGCGCTGTCGAGAGGATACGCTTACAGGATATCCAACGCTCTGGGCGCGAATGTGTCGGTTACGATAACCGACGACAACTTCATGATAGGCACGTCCAGAAAGACCGACGTCGCCGACATACCCGGCTTGCTGGGTGCGGCGGACATCGAGCCGATCCTGAGAAAGGCCGTCAAGGATTCCGAGATATTCAAGCTGAGGTTCAGGCACACCGCCGCCCGCAGCTTCATGATCCTCCGCAACTACATGGGCCGACCCATATCGGTGAACCGGCAGCAGATGCGGTCATCCTATCTCCTCGACGCGCTCGGCGGCATGGACAACGAGCCGGTCATCGAGGAGACGTACAGAGAGGTGCTGGAGGACGACATGGACATCAAGAACGCCCAGGTCGTGCTGGAGATGATAGACGACGGCAGGATGAGCGTCTCGGTGTTCCCATTCAACGGCATGCCGTCGCCGTTCGCGCATTCCGTCATTCTGTCCGGGTTCTCGGACATAGTCCTGATGGAGGACCGCTCCGCGCTTCTCAAGGAGCTGCACCGCAAGGTGCTCCACCGCGCCCTGGGCGACAGCATAAAGGACTTTGAATTCGAAGAGGATCAGATCATCCCCTACTTCAGACAGAAGATCGGGCGCATAACCTGCAAAGAGGACATTCCCGCCCTGCTTTCGCGCACCGGCCCCCTGCAGGCCATAAAAGAAAGAGGCCGAAACATATACGCCTACGCCGACGAGGACAAGAAGATCGTGGACGGGTGGGTCCGCGAACTCATCAAAGAAAAGAAGATAGGAACGGTCTTCCTTGACGAGCCGTACATAATGAACGCCGACGACATCCCGACGTACGCTTCCGCCACCGCGAAAGAGCGTGAACTCTCCGACACCGACAGAAAGGTGTTGGAATGCGTCGGCGAAAGGACCGCGCTCAGCGACGTCACCGCCGAGCTGAAAATAAGCGAGGACGTGACCTTCCGTTCTATGAGGAAGCTTGAGTCCATGTATCTGGTCACGAGGACGGACATCGACGGCAACAACCGGTGGTATTTCACCAAGGCGGAGCATTCCCGCGTCGACAAGCTGGAGGCTCTGGATCTGATAGTCGAGAGATATCTGAACTGCTTCGCGCCCGCCACCGTGCCGGAGGTGGCCTTCGCACTGTCGATAACGGACGGAGAGGCGCGCTCGGCTCTGGAGTCCTGCGTCGCCCGCGAGATCGCAGCGAAAGGGAGCTTCCTGGTCTCCGAGAGCCCGCAGTACATGAAGAGCATAGACCGCATGCGTCTGAGGGCGGGGAAGGAGAACGTCTACAGCCACAGCACGCTGGAGGCGTTCAGGCAAAGCAAAGGCGCGTCGTTCGGCAGCATACGCGAGTACATGGAGTTCTTCATGGCTCCGGGAAGCGAGATAGACGTCTTCAACAGGGTCGAGAGCTTCGACCTTCAGGAATGGTACGGGATGAGGGAGTCCGGAGAGATCATCCTGGGCAGGTTCGTCAGAGGGAGAGTGAAATATATGCTCCGGCACAACGCCGCCAAGATGGCGGCGCTGAGGCCCGAGGCGCAGCTTTCCGCGTTGGACGAGGACATCCTGTCGAGGATAGAAGGCTCAGGAAAGGCGACGATGAGGCAGCTGACGGCCGACACGGGGAGAAGCAAAGAAGAGGTCAAAGAATCCCTTCTGCGCCTGGACCACGCCCTGAAGATCGTCCGCTCATTTGAAGACAGGGAGGACTGGGGCACCGAGAACACCTACGCCGCATACCATCCCGAGGCGCCGGGCGGCGACCCCCTGCGGGAGATGATGGAGAACTATGTCAGGGCGTACGGCCCCACGGTCCCATCGGTGCTCTCGTACGTGTTCGAGACGCCCCCCGAGCGCGTGGCGGAGATCCTGGCGGAGATAGGGGCCGTGCAGATATTCGAGGCGAACAATCCCAACTGCCTGTACATCATGCCCGACGAGGCTCCGCTCCTGTCGGAGACGGGGGACTCAGGCGCAGAAGTGGTCGTAAGATCGCTTTACGACGTCTCCCTGTCGGGCATGTGGATGCTTCTGTCCTCCAGATTCGGGGACAGATGGGTGTACCCCGTGACCCGCGGCCCGGCCCTCATCGGAGGTCTGGAGATCTGGGAGATGTCGGGATGCGTCGAGATACGGGGCGTGGACCTCGACGCTCCGGAACTCCTCCCCGACGTGCTGAAGGCCGTGGACCGCCTGATGAGATTCTTCAACATGAAAGGCGTGGACGTGGTGAGGGTCAGAGAGGTCATGGGCGTGGACGCATCGCAGCTTGACGGGGACGCGGCGGACGCGATGGCCTCGGCGGGATACGTCCGGGTCAACGGATTCTACGCCAAAGGAAGATTCATCCCCCGCACCATGCCGGAGCAGGAGTACATGGACTATGTGTTCTACAGGCAGAGGGTGGGCAAGGACCGCAAATACGAGACGGTCGACCAGGCCGTGAAGGCAAGAGGATACATAAGGAACGACCAGGAGATAATCACACGCGTCAGTCAGAAGACCACCGTGAGGAAAGAGCTGGACCGCAGAAATCTGGTGAAAATGTCCCTTCTGCCGTCGTTCGTGGGCTACACATCGCTGAACTTCGCCCCTTTGTACCTTGCGTCGAAGCACAGGGACGAGGATCCTGACTCAAAAACGCTCCTGGCGCTGATCAAGGCGAGGCAGCCCGCGCCCAGAAAGGAGATCGTGGCCGCGTCCATGTTCTCTTCGGAGAGGACGACCGAGATCCTGTCGGAGCTGTCTGGGTCGTCGCAGATATATCTGGACGCCGACTCGTGCTACAACGTCGTGCCCCGGAAGAACATCGGGAGGAGGGAGGCGCTGAAGAAGGTGGCCATGCGGCACTTCGAGGACATAGGGATATTTTCGGCGGAGGAGCTCGCCCAGTTCCTGGGCACCCGCATGAGCGAGACGCGCCGGGTGCTTGCCGATCTGGAGTCCGAAGGGAGCCTGGTGAAGGGATTCCTTCTCAAGGACGACCCGATCCTCAGGTGGATGCCGGCGTCCGACAGGGATTTCACGCCGCCGCCGTTCAGGGAGATGTTCCTGCTGAACACCCAAGACAATCTTCATCTGTACCTCAGGAGCTACATCAAGGCCGAGACCGGCACCACGGACTGCGTCGTGTTCGACGGAACCAGGATCGTCGGGCATTTCAAAGGGAAGGTGGACTCGACGGGAGCCAAGGTGGAGAACTTCGAGGGTTCCGACAAAGCCAACCTGTTCGTCAAAAAGACCGCGCGTTCATGCGGCGTCAGGATCGAGGACCGCAAGAAGGTCGACGACAATGACGACTGGAGCATATCGGAGTTCTATCTGAAGACCAATCCCGGCGCTTGATCAGACGATGAAGCCGCTGTGATACAGGAACTGTTGGGCGTATCCGGCGTATTCTCCGAACTTCGCCCTTCCGAATTCGGACATCGCTTTGTAGCTTCCGCTCACGCCGTACCTGTCATGAAGGCAGGACGATATCCTGACGTCGATCGGGAAAGCCGACAGATGGCCGTAGGCGAACAGCGCCGCGCAGTCGGCGACCTTGGGGCCGACGCCGTTGATCCCCATCAGCGTTCTGATGCATCCTTCATAGTCCATATCGGCTATCGCGTCGGGATCCACCTCTCCGTTCTCGACGCGCTCGGCAAGCTCCAAGAACCTGTTCTCTCTGAATCCCAGCCTGCAGACGCAGATCTCGCCGCTTTTGTCCAATATCTCCTTCGGGGTCGGGAACGCATGCCTGCCTCCGAGATCCCGGCCGAAGACGCAGCATACGGATTCGACCATCTTCGCAACGCGTTTGACGTTGACGTTCGTCGCCAAAAGATACGTGGCGACGCACTCCCACCGATCCTGCTTCAGTATGCGCATTCCGGGGCAGGCGGCGGACAGGCCCGCCACATACGGGTCGGCCTCCGAGATCCTTGAGATTATATGCGGAAGATCGTCGCCGCTTCTGAAATACTCAAGCACGCGGGAGCGGTCCGAGCACCCCTCGCAGTCAAAGCCGTACGGCGTCTGGGTAAGGTTCAGCACATGGCCGCCGACGACCCCGTTCCATACGTCCCCGTTCTTCCTCCAGCGGTGGGCCTGACCGCATCCGAGGGTGGGATCCAGGGACACGTCCAAATCAATATGCACGCGTACTCATGCCGGCGCACGTATATCAGAATTTCCTGATTTCTTTTCGTAGACAAAAGAGAAAAATATCTGCTTTCAGATACTGACGTCTATACCATGGACAAGGTATCCGCATCAGAACTGAATGAAGCATTGGACAGACTCCACGAGCGTGCGGGCAGCCTGTTTCGTTCAATGCCCAAGCCCATGTTGGAAAGAGCAATGGGGTCGATTTAATGCCTGATTATGTGTGGACAGCCGGTGCGCCGGACAATTCGGATCGGGGATACACGCCCCCCGACAACAGCGGCACGCTGATCGCATCGCACGTCTACAAGACAATGGCAGAGGTCAAGCAGGCGATGGGGCAGATCGACAATCCGATCATAAGGCAGAAGGTTGAGCGGTTCGCATGGAGATTCGAGGATATACTCGATCAAGAGCTGACCCGCATCGGCGGAGTCTATTACATAAGGTCTCTTTCGCTGTATTCCGAACCGGGTCAGACCGAGATAACGTGGACCTTCGCAGGCTCCGGAGCGGGTTTTGTGTTCGAAGAGGACAGTTCGTCATGGTACTGTTTCCTGAACGCCGACGACAGAAGAACAACCGTCTCGGGCGTATTGAACGAAGAGACCTGCGCCGACGCAATAAGAGATGTTATTCGCTGCGTCCTGAGGTGACAACATGGAAGAATACCCGGACAGTCTTCTTCGGGGGATAGTTGACAAAAGAGACCAATGGTACAAAGAAGGGCTGATCCAGCCCGCTCTTTTTAAGGCATTCGGCAAGCCCGACGAAGAAGGATGGAGGGAGTTGTCGATCAATTGGTACGACTGCGCCGACGCGCTCCTTCAGCTCCTGCGGAAGCCAAGTGAAAACGGGGGCGGATTGGAGTATGAAGGCGGAGCCGCACAGGTGAAAAGAGAAGAAGTGGATAGGTTGAAACACCACGAAAATCACAGAGGATTCATAGATTATGAGAGAGACAGGCTGCCGGACAACGAATATCACGGCAACATATTGTTTCTGAACAAAGACCCGGCCGAGAAAACAAGATACAACATGATATGCGGCATGCTTGCGTCCTGCGCCGTCAGGATCGTTCCGGAACATTGAACGCGCCGCAACGGTCCGGGGCCGCAACAACACAATGAAATACGTTCTCAAACATGATGCGGCATGAGATTCGGCCCGGCGGGATACCCAAGCGCAGGCAAAAATGCGGAGGGCGCGCTTCAATACACCAAGGACATAGGCCTCGGTGCTTTGGAAGTGGAGTTCGTAAGGGGCGCCAGGATCTCCAGGGAAAGGGCGGAGGCCATCGGCGGCTTTGCGCGCAGGCTCGACATAAGACTGAGCTGCCATGCCCCGTACTTCATAAGTTTCAACTCCGACTCCGACGAGACCCGCGCCAAGAGCATCGACTGGGTGCTTGACACGGCCCGCGCCGCGCACGCTTTGGGAGCGTACATAATCGTCATACATGCGGCGTCCTACGGGAAGAGTCCGGGAACAGCCATGGGATCCGTGATCGACGGACTGAGGAAGTGCAAGGACATTTTGGACTCCGAAGGGATAAAGGACGTGACCCTGGGGATAGAGACCATGGGCAAGCAGGGGCAGTTCGGCACGCTTAAGGAGATAGCGGAGGTGATGGACTCCGTGGACGGGGTCAGGCCCGTGCTTGACGTGGCCCACGTCCACGCCCGCGGCGTCGGGGCGCTGAAGACGCGGGAGGACATGCAGAACCTCATCGACGAGTTCTTCCCGCTGTGCGGAGATATAGCGCATTTTCACATCAGCTGCATAAAATATGGGGAGAAGGGCGAGATATCGCATCTGCCCCTGGAGACCAAGGAGCCCGATCTCCAATATCTCGCGGACATTCTGAACGATTCCGACAGAGAATGCACATTCATCTGCGAGTCGCCGCTGATAGAGAAGGACGCCGTTGTGTTCAGGGATATGTTCCCGAAACACCGTCTTTCAAAGTAAACATTTTTATCTGCGTGTCTGTTAGGCGTGCTCAATGCCACTGTGGCTCAGAGGTAGAGCGGCAGTTTCGTAAACTGTAGGCCGGGGGTTCGATTCCCTCCAGTGGCTCCATACATTCTCAGCAGTCCTCTTTGCGGACGGGCGCCGCGCCGTCCTTGACCAGATACATGTTGACTATCTTCACGGCGCAGACGTCTCCGCACATGGAGCATCCGTCGGCCTTTTCGGTGCACCCTCTGGACCTGTATCTGCGGGCCTTCTCCGGATCCAGGCAGATCTCGAACATGGAGTCCCAGTCGAGTTTCTTCCGGGCCTTGGCCATGGCCGTGTCCGGCTCCCGGTCCTTCCCTCTGCACAGGTCTCCCACATGCGCGGCGATCTTGGAGGCTATGATCCCTTCCCTGACGTCGCTCTCATCCGGCAGGGAGAGATGCTCCGCCGGGGTCAGATAGCAAAGGAAGTCCGCGCCGTTCTGGGCCGCCACCGCCCCGCCGATCGCACCGACGATGTGGTCGTACCCCGGAGCGATGTCCGTCACCAGCGGGCCGAGAACGTAGAACGGGGCGTCGCGGCACAGCGCCTTCTCGAGGCGCACATTCGCAGGGACCTGATCCAGAGGGACGTGTCCCGGGCCTTCCACCATGCTTTGCACGCCCGCTTTCCGGGCCCTTTCCACGAGGCTGCCCAGCGTCATGAGTTCGGATACCTGCGCCTGGTCGGTGGCGTCGTCGATGCATCCGGGTCTGAAACCGTCCCCGAGGGACAGCGTGAACTCGTATTTCCTTGCCATCTCAAGCAGATAGTCGAAATTCTTGAAGAGCGGGTTCTCCTCTTCGTTGTGCAGTATCCATGCGGTGAGGAACGATCCTCCTCTGGAGACGACGTCCATCAGGCGTCCGCCCCTCTTCAGCCATCCGACGGTCTCCTTCGTGATGCCGCAGTGGACGGTCATGAAGTCCATGCCGTCCTTGGCGTGCTTTTCTATCCCGCCGAAGATGTCGTCCTCGGTCATCTCGACAACGGCGTTCCTCCTGGCGGCGGTCAGCCCCGTTTGGTATATCGGGACGGAACCGATCATCACGGGGCACTTGGAGATGAGCGTGCTCCTGATGGCGTCTATGTCGCCCCCGGTGCTGAGATCCATGATCGCATCGGCGCCGTATCTCAGGGCGATGTCCATCTTTCGGATCTCCGCGTCGAGATCGACGATGTCTCTGGACGTTCCGAGGTTGGCGTTGACCTTCACGGACATCCCTGCCCCGATGGCCGCCGGCTCGGCGTCATGCACGGGGTTGCGGGGCACGACTATGCGTCCGGAGGCTATTCCGGCCCTCACGAATTCCTCGCTCACTCCCTCTTTTTCCGCAATCCTTCTGATCAGCGGAGTTATTCCCGCCCGTGCCTCTTCCATTATGGTGCGCATCGTATCATGACGGCATCGCGGGATCCGTATTTCATGCTTATCCCTTTCACGTGCGCACGCGCGTATCCTATATATAGGAGGGATGCATAGCGTGTGTCAGTTTGATTTTTGAAAGGAGAACGTACAATGGATGGGAATGATGAACAGAAACTCTATGACGCAGATTCCATAGAGGCGCTTAAGGGACTGGAAGCAGTAAGGAAAAGACCGGGGATGTACATCGGGAGCACCGACTCCAGGGGGCTTCACCACCTGGTCTACGAAGTCGTCGACAACGGCATCGACGAGGCGATGGCGGGGTTCGCCACCGAAGTGAGCGTATCCGTCAACGAGGACGGATCCGTGACGGTTACCGACGACGGCAGGGGCATACCTACGGGCATGAACCAAAAAGAGGGGAAGGACGCTCTTGAAATGTGTCTTACGGACCTGCACGCGGGCGGGAAGTTCAACCAGAACTCCTACAAGGTGTCGGGGGGCCTGCACGGCGTCGGAGTGTCGGTGGTCAACGGGCTGTCCAAATGGCTTGTCGTGTTCTCGGAGAGGGAAGGGAAGAAATTCCGGCAGTCCTACAAGATCGGGATACCGGACGGACCCGTGGAGGCCGTCGGACCGTCGGACCGCACAGGGACGACGATAACCTTCATGCCCGACGACGAAATATTCACGGAGACCACGGATTTCGATTACGACATCCTGCAGAACAGATTCCGCCAGCAGGCGTTCCTCAACCGCGAGGTGACGATACATTTCGAGGACATACGCGCCGGAAAGTCCGAGACGTTCCACTATGACGGCGGAGTGTCCGAGTTCGTCAGGTTCCTGAACGGTGCGAAGAAGGCGATACACGACCCCCCGATAGCATTCATAGGCGAAAAGAACGGGATAATCGTGGATGTCGCGATGCAGTACACCGACGGCTACAACGAAGAGATAGACACGTTCGTCAACACAATATTCACTCCCGACGGCGGCACCCACCTTACGGGGTTCAGGACCGCCCTGACGAAGACGATAAACGACTACGGCAAGGAGAACGGCCTGCTCAAAGAGACCACTCTGGACGGGACGGACGTCCGCGAGGGGCTTACGGCCATTGTCAGCATAAAGATGCCCGACCCCCAGTTCGAGGGGCAGACGAAGTCGAAGCTCGGAAGCAGCGCGGCCCAGGGCGCCGTTTCGTCCATAATGAACGAAAAACTATCGGAATATCTATTGGAGAATCCCGCCGCGGCCGCAATGATAGTAAAGAAGGGCATATTGGCGCTGGAAGGCAGGGAGGCGGCCAAGAAGGCAAGGGAGATCACCCGCAGGAAGAACGTCCTCGAATCCACGAGCCTTCCGGGAAAGCTTGCCGACTGCTCCGAAAGGGATCCGTCCAAGTGCGAACTGTACATAGTGGAGGGAGAGTCCGCAGGAGGCAGCGCGAAGCAGGGCAGGAACAGGGCGTTCCAGGCCATACTCCCGCTGCGCGGAAAGATCCTGAACGTGGAGAAGGCGCGCCCCGACAAGCTTCTTGACCACGAGGAGATACGAAACCTGATGATCGCCGTCGGAGGCGGCATCGGGAAAGAGTTCGACGTGTCCAAGATAAGATACCACAGCGTCGTCATAATGACGGATGCGGACGTGGACGGGGCGCACATAGGAACGCTGCTCCTGACGCTTTTCTACAGGCAGATGAGGCCTCTGGTCGACAGCGGGCACGTCTACATGGCGATGCCGCCTCTGTACAGGGTGGCCAAAGGAAAGAAAGAGATATACGCCTACACCGAGGAAGAGATGGCCAAGGCGGTCGAAGAGCTCGGGCAGGGCGCGAACGTCAGCAGATACAAGGGTCTGGGAGAGATGAATCCCCAGCAGCTGTGGGAGACCACCATGGATCCGGAGAGAAGGATCATGAAAAAAGTGCACATAGACGACGCCATCCTCGCGGACGGACTGTTCTCCACGCTCATGGGGGATGAAGTGGAACCCAGAAGGAAGTTCATCATCGAACATGCCCACGAGGTCATAAACCTGGATGTGTGATATCATGGAAGAAGAGAACAATCCAGGCTTCAAACGCATAGTCTCCCAGAGCATCGAGAAAGAGATGAAGCGCTCGTACATCGATTATTCGATGAGCGTCATCGTGGGGCGCGCGCTCCCGGACATCAGGGACGGGCTGAAGCCGGTCCACAGGAAGATACTGTACGCAATGGACGAGCTGGGTCTCCCCCACAACCGTCCGCACAAGAAGTCCGCAAGGGTGGTGGGAGAGGTCTTGGGCAAGTATCATCCCCACGGAGATTCGGCGGCCTACGAGGCAATGGTCAGGATGGCCCAGTCCTTTTCGCTGAGATATCCGCTGGTGGACGGACAGGGCAACTTCGGATCCGTGGACGGGGACTCTCCCGCAGCCATGCGTTACACCGAAGCCAGACTGTCCAAGATATCCTCCGACCTCCTGGCCGACCTGGACAAGAACACGGTGGACTTCGTCGACAACTTCGACGGCTCTTTGAAAGAGCCGAGCGTGCTCCCCGCGAAATTCCCCAACCTTCTCGTGAACGGTTCGGACGGCATAGCGGTGGGAATGGCCACCAAGATGCCCCCGCACAACCTGACCGAGGTGTGCGAGGCCATACTGCACAAGATCGATAATCCTTCGGCGGACGCCATAGAGCTGATGCAGTTCGTGAAAGGCCCCGACTTCCCCACAGGAGGAACGGTCTACGGCATAAACGGCATCACGGAAGCGTACATGACCGGCCGCGGCAAGATAAAGGTCAGGGCCAACACCCACTTCGAGGACATGGACAACGGCAAGACGAGGATAATCGTCGACGAGCTTCCGTATCAGGTGAACAAGGCGACCCTGATCGAAGCGATAGCCGAGCATGTGAAGAACAAGGTGCTGGAGGACATCACGGATCTGCGCGACGAGTCCGACCGCGACGGCATGAGAGTGGTCATCGAACTGCACAGGGACGCGATAAGCTCCGTCGTCCTGGAGAACCTGTACAAGAGGACCCAGATGGAAATAACATATGGGATAATCAACCTTGCATTGGTGAACAACAAGCCCACACTCCTCGGCCTTGTGGAAATGATCGACCATTTCGTTTCGTACAGGAAGACGATCATAACCCGCCGCACCGAATACGACCTTGCACAGGCGGAAAAGAGATACCACATCCTCGAGGGTCTGATGAAGGCCCTCGGCATGCTGGACGAGACCATCGCCCTCATACGGGCGTCCAAAAGCGTCCAGGAGGCGTCCGAGGGCCTTCAGGCGCTTCTGGCCATAGACGAAGATCAGGCAAAGGCGATCCTGGAGATGAGGCTGCAGAAGCTCACCGGGCTGGAGATCTCCTCCATCAAAGAGGAATACGACCAACTCATCGCCCTCATGAACGACCTGAAGGACATATTGGCCAACGAGGGCAGGGTCATGGAGATAGTCAAGATCGAACTCAACGAGGTGAAGGACGCATACGGCGACGCCCGCAGGACGGTCATCAACGAGAACGCGTTGGACGTGGACGAGGAGGACCTCATACCGAGGGAGGACGTGGTCATCACCATATCCGGAGACAACTACGTGAAGAGGATACCTCTGAACACGTACCGCCAGCAGGCCCGCGGAGGCGTGGGCCTCATCGGAATGCAGACCAAGGAGGAGGATCACGTGGCCAGCATGTTCATAACGTCCTCCCACGACTATCTCATGTTCATAACCAACCGCGGCCGCCTGCATTGGCTCAAAGGATACAGGGTCCCGGAAGGCAGCCGCCAGTCGAAAGGGAAGCCGATCGTCAATCTCCTGTCCGATCTGGAGCAGGGAGAGAAGGTGGAGAACACAATATGCGTGTCCGACTTCCCGGAAGACAAGTTCCTGGTGTTCTGCACCAAGCGCGGGGTCATCAAGAAGACCGCCCTCAGCGCATACAAGAACGTGAGGAGCAGGGGGATCAAAGCGATCAAACTGGAAGACGACGACGAACTCATCGAAACATCCATAACGTCCGGCGACGAGCAGATCATACTGGCCACCCGCGAGGGCCAGGCGATCAGGTTCGACGAGGCGGGCGTCCGTTCGACCGGAAGGGACACCATGGGCGTGAAGGGAATGGATCTGGCGGATGACGACAGCGTCGTGTCCATGGCCGTCGTCCGTCCGGGGGACAGACTGCTCACGGTGACCGAGAACGGCTACGGCAAGATCTCGGAGGTCGACGACTACCGCCGCATAAAACGCGGCGGGAAAGGCGTCAGGACGATCAAGATAGACGCCCGCTCCGTGGAAAGGAACGGCGGCGTCCTGAGCGTCAGGAAGGTCTCCGCAGGCGACCAGCTGATGGTCACCAGCAAGCAGGGCAAGATCATCCGCATGAGCGTGGACGAGATACGCGAGACCGGGCGCAACGCAATGGGCGTCAGGATCATGGACATGAGGAACGACGACAAGATAACCGCCGTCCAGCCCATCGTCTCCGAGATCGCGCCGGAGGAGCCGGAGGGATCTGAATGAACGCGACGGCCGCCTCATGGGCGGCCGCCGTCGCCTCCGCCGCATCGGCGGCGTCCCTGGCCCTTCTGGCCGCGGCGTCGGGATACGATGCGGCGTTCACGATCCTGGCGGCCGCGCTCCTTATCGCGGCCGCCGCCTGCTCCTGCGTGGCATGGAAGGCGGGCGAGGACTATCGCGCCGCCACCGGCGAGGATGGAAAGGTGAGATGCCTCAGGCTGAAGCGCCCCGGCATCCCACCGAACGGCGCGCCTGCGGCCAAGGCCGTGAAGGGAAAGGCGCCCGGCGGAAAGCTTCCGAAGGGAAAGGCGCCCAAATGAACCGTTTTGGAATAAGGAAACTTTATAATGGAAAACGGCGCATAGGGGCATTGCGCCGCGGTAACTCAGTTGGGAGAGTGCATGACTGAAGATCATGAAGTCGCTGGTTCGAGCCCGGCTCGCGGCACCATACATATTCTGAGAACGGGGGCGAATCTGTTCCGGAGGAGATCCCGTGGAATCCGACACGATTTTCATTGATATCAGGGCGAGCGACCTGACCCTCGCGCAGGTGCTCAAAGAGATAGAGAGGATCCAAAAGGAGAATCCCGACCTCGAGATATTCTTGGACGGCGATGCGCACGCCATCGCGGGCCGCAAGAGGCTCGGGAGGACGTGACATGGGGAACGGACGCATAACTCTGGGACTCTACAACTCCTACGACCCGTCAAAGTTCAGAGAGCCTCACCGCCGCGCATTGGCGCGCGCCGGGGGCCTTGCGCTGGCATTCGACATGAATCTTGCGCTTTTTGGGTTCCCGATCCCCGAAGAGGCGGCGACCCCGAGGGAAACAGCCGAGTGGGTGGCCGGTACGACCAGCATAGGGGGCGGCGGAGACTACTTCATACAGCTGGCCGAAAAGGGAAGGTTCATGAAGTTCCCGTATCCGGCGAAAGGGTTCCCGCCGCAGCTGGGCGAGCCGATACTCACCACCAGCAAACCCGTCCCGTCGAAAAGCATCACTCTGCGGCAGGCAGCGGACATGGTGGTCGGGGGGAAGAGCATACTCCTGGTCTTCGGGCTGGGGCCTCACGGCGTGCCTAAGGGCGCATCCGCGATACCCGCATACAACCTTGACGCGACCGGCGGAGGATTCTCGCTGGAGACATGCACCGCGATCGGTGCGGTCGCCGGAGCGCTGCACAGCCTGATCGGTCAGTAACGGTCGTACAATATGTTGCCGTCCCGCAGCAGGACCCCGTCGCCTTTCTCGACATATCCGACGATCTTTGCGTTCCCGTTCTCTTTGACGATGGCCTCGGCATCGTCTTTGGGCGCAATTATGGTGAATCCCATGCTCATGTTGAGCGTCTGATACATCTCCCGGTCGTCGATCTCCCCGAGTTCCCGGATCTTGTTGAACAGCGGCGCCGGTTCGATCGGATCGTCGATCGCATATCTGAGCCCCGACTTCATGCGGAGTATGTTCCTCAGGCCTCCGCCGGTGATGTCCACAAGACCGTGCACCGTGTGATTCGAGGTGATATCCAGCACTTGTCTGACATATATCTCGGTGGGGGTGAGAAGTTCTTCGCCCACCGTCCCCTTCAATCCGGGCAGGCGGTCGTTCACCGACACCCCGTTGGCCTGAAAGACCTTCCGGGCAAGCGTCAGTCCGTTGGAGTGTATGCCCGACGATCTCAGACCCACGATCAGATCGCCGTCCTCGCACGCCCGGCCTGTTATAACTTTATTCTTTTCAACGCATCCCAGACATGTGCCGGACAGATCCACGCCGTTGACCATCTCCGGGAGTACGGCGATCTCACCGCCGACGATCTCCATATTGGAAAGTTCGGCGCCCTTCTCCAGTCCCGCGCCTATGGCCTTGGTGATATTGTCGTCGGGGACGTCGATGGCGATATAGTCGACGAATGATATGGGTTCGGCGTTGACGCATATGGTGTCGTTCACATTCATGGCGATGCAGTCTATGCCGACCGTGTCCCATTTGCCGAGTTCTTCGGCCACAAGGAGCTTTGTCCCGACCCCGTCGGTGGCCAGCGTCATGTATCTGTCTCCGAAATCAATGAGACTGGCGAACAGGCCGGGAATGCGCACCATCTGTCCGGGCCCTTTGCGTCTGAACTTCAGTTCGCCGACCAAGGAACATATGGCGCTCGACTTTTGATCTATGTTGACTCCTGCCTTGGAGTATGTCCATCCTGACGACATCAGCCCTTGTAAAGTGTTTTCGATATTATTACTTTCCAAAGAATGCGCCCCGAGACGGGGCGCTTCCGTGTCGAAATGCCGTTCGTTCCCGACGGATCGGTCGGCGCGCCGATTCAAAACGCACAACTTTCTCAAACCCGTGCAAAGTGCGGAGCCGCGTGCGGCGGCAAAGATCCGTCACCTGATCTTTGATATCTCTTCCGCCATGTCTTTGGCATAGACCAAGGCGTCTCTCACGGACTGCACCGTGGGCAACGCGTCATCGCATCTCGGAACGGCTGCGAACGAAGTCAGGACAACGGCCTGCCAAACATATCTCTTTGACAGGGACTTGTCCGGGAGCAGTTCCAACAACGCCGTTATGTTATGCGTGCGTGGATATGGCAGGTCAAGCTCTACAAGTTTGGATTTTATGCTCTTTTCAATATACTGTGAGACAAGGTATGCTGCGACTCCTGTTCTCTCCTCATGCAGTTTGAACGTCTCTTCGGCGGTGAGAATATCGTCTCTTGCGTTGCGGAGCAATCTGACTGATGATTCAGGCGGAGCCATACAGCACGACCCCTTTATGGAGGGCCTCGTAGACCACTGAATATTTGTCATTGCGCCGTTCCTCGAACTCTTCCGGAGTGAACGCAAGGATGTCGATGGGGGCGCTGTACATTCCTATCGTGAAACGTACATCCACACTGCGCTCGAACCGAGGCATGTCGGAATCCATGATGACCATCAGGTCAATGTCGCTGTCCTCTCTGTCCGTTCCATTGGCAACGGAACCGAAAAGGATGACCGCTTTCGGATCGTAGTCTTCGACTATCCTGCGAACCGCTTTGTCCACCATCTTTTTTTCTATCGCCATGCGTCCGTACCTGAGTGCGGATTAATAGATTCTTGTCTGCACAAACAGAGAAGGTCGGCAAAATGAATGCGGGGCCTCCCCCCGGATGCCCCGCCGCCTTGCGGCGAGACCCACCGCTCACGCGATGAGTTCTCCTCCGTCGATGGCCAGCACGAAACCGACTATGTGCGAGGCCTCGTCCGAAGCGAGGAAGAAGATCCCGTTGGCGATGTCCTCCGTCGTGGCGTATCTTTTGTCCGGGATGTTCTTGACCAGCTCTTTTCTGGCGGCCTCCGCCCCTCCGACGCCGCCCACGGCGAGTTCCAACGCACGCATCATGCGGTCGTCCACGGGGCCCGGGGCGACGGCGTTGACCCTCACACCGAATTTTATGGCCTCAATGGCCGCAGATCTGGTGAGGCCGAGGACGGCGTGCTTGGACGCGACATAGTCGCACAGCACCCCTCCGCCGCTGTAAAGGGCGGTGATCGACGCGGTGTTGACTATCGATCCGTACCCTTGGGTCTTCATCTGCCTGAGGCCGTGCTTCAGACCGTAGAACACTCCGAAAACATTCACGTTCAGGACATTTCTGAACTCCTCCGCCGTGAGATTCATTATGGACTTGGCCGCGCCTCCGTATCCAGCGTTGTTGATCATCATGTCCAATTTTCCGTATTTCGCCACCGTGCACTTCACCATGCCCTCCATGGCGCTCTCGTCGGAGACATCCAGAACGAAGCCCGCAAAGCGGTCGTCCGAAAGGCCTAAGGATGCCTTGAGGGCCGCCAGCTTGGTCTCGGACGTGGATTGCACGGCCAGCTTCGCGCCGTGCAGCGCGAACAGCCTGGCGGCGGCGGAACCGATCCCTCCGGTCGCGCCGGTTATCAGCACGACCTTGTCCTTCATCATGCCCGATTCCTGACTCTCGCCGCTCATGCTATCACATCCGGCCCCGTCTGCGCAGAGGCGCAGGAACACGCTCCGGTGCATTCACGATCCGCTGTCATTCCCTTTGCCGCCCTGCATGCGCACCCTGCAGTCTCGACGCCCGCCCTGCGGCACGCACACGGCGCCCTGTTTGCTGTTTCTTTACTCATATCAATCATCGCCCCTTAGAATTTTGGCGCATACGAATGAAATGGGGCGATAAATAACTGTTTCATTGTAACAGGACGCATCGGTGCCGTCAGCAGGCAGCGACGCCCATTATTGCCGCCCGGCCGCGCCGCTGGAGCCGGCAGAGGCCGGCGGCCCATGCGCCGGCACTTTCGGCCGATTCGGCGACCCCCTAATCAGGATTAAATACGGTCATGCCCGTGAGAGCACCATGGGATGCACCTGCGAGCGGAGAGACGGCGCACATCAGTCGTTTTCGGAGGTCGATTCCGGTAAGTTTATACCGGACTACAGCATACGGCATCACAGTATGGGTAAAACTCCGGAACAAATAAGTTACAACATGTCAAGGATCCGTTCCAAGGACACCGGGATAGAGTTGAAGCTGAGGAAGGAACTGTGGTCCAGGGGCCTGCGCTACCGTAAGAACGCAAGGTCTGTATACGGCAATCCCGATATAGTGTTCAAGGGGAAAAAAGTAGCAGTGTTCTGCGACTCCGAATTCTGGCACGGCCGCGATTGGGAGACGAGAAAATTCGATTTCAAAAGCAACGAAGACAGATGGATCGCGAAGATCGAGCGCAACATGGAAAGGGACAGGCAGGTCACGGCAGTGCTGGAAACAGATGGATGGACCGTACTGAGGTTCTGGGGGAAAGACATCGATAAGAAGGCGGCCGACTGCGCGGATGAAGTGGAAAAGGCGGTGAGAAAATGAAACAATACAGGGCCATAGACCTTTTTGCGGGCATAGGGGGGATAAGGCTTGGTTTCGAGCAAGGATTCAGGAAGCATGGGAGCGGCGTGGAGACGGTGTTCGTCAGCGAATGGGACGAGCATGCCAAGACGACATACGCCTCGAACTTCAAAACGCCCGCCGCGGATCTGAGGCAGGGCGACATAACCAAGATCGAAGAGGAAAGCATCCCGCAATTCGACATATGCCTCGCAGGGTTCCCGTGCCAGGCCTTCAGCATTGCGGGGCAGAAGAAAGGGTTCGAGGACGAATACAAAGGGAAGTGCAGAGGCACGCTGTTCTTCGATGTGGCTCGCCTGTGCGACAGGGCGGAGAAGGACAAGCCGAAAGTGATCTTCTGCGAGAATGTGAAAGGCCTCGAGATGCACGACGGCGGGAGGACGCTGGAGATCATTCTCGGAAGGATGAGGGAGATGGGCTACACCGTGCACTGGAAAGTGCTCAACAGCAAAGATTACGGCGTGCCTCAGAACAGAGAGCGCGTGTACATCGCCGCGTTCAGGAACGACATTGACAGCCGCGCCTTCAAATTCCCGGATCCCGCCGCAGAAAAGGCGGCCCTGAAGGATATTCTGGAGAAGGATCCCGTGTCGGTCAAGTACTACCTCAGCACAAGATATTTGGACACTCTGAAGAAACACCGCGCCAGGCACGAGGCCAAAGGCAATGGGTTCGGATATGAGATCAAAGATCCGAACGGAGTTTCGTCTGCGATAGTATGCGGAGGCATGGGCAGAGAAAGAAACCTCGTCGTCGACGACAGGCTCTCCGATTTCACACCGATCACAAACATAAAAGGGGAAGTGAACAGAGACGGAGTGCGCAAAATGACCCCGCGCGAATGGGCCAGACTGCAAGGGTATCCGGACAGCTACAAGCTGGAGCTGGCGGACACGCACCTGTACAGGCAGATGGGCAATTCCGTAACCGTCCCTGTGATATCGGCCATAGCGGAAAAGATCTGGGAGATTCTCGATGCCTCTGAGCGGAAATAAGGGCGAGTGGTCGGAAGTATACGCACTGCTGCGGATGCTGGCCGACGGGCGTGTTTACGAGGCCGACGGCAACGGAGAGAAGACAGACAAATTCTACAGTATATTATGTATACTTGTCAGAGAGGGAGGCAGGACGATCGAATACGGTCTTGACGAGGAAGAGAATCGGACCGTTGACGGCGAGGCGCTCATCGATGCAACGTCCAAGAAGATATCGGAAGAGGCGGAATACCTGTTCCACAGGATATGCGAGGGCGCAAACAAAAAGGGAGCATTCGGCGTGGAACGCACGGAGGCGTTTCTGAAGAAGCTTCACCGCAGCGGACTCAAAGCCCCTTCGGGCGATAAATCCGACGTCCGCCTAAAGGTCCACGATCCGTACACAGGAAAGGATCTGACGCTGGGATTCGGCATAAAGTCTATGGTGGGCAACCCTCCGACCCATGTCAATGCATCCGGATCCACAAACTTTCTCTTTCGGACGGACGGCGACGTAAAACAGGAATGGATCGACGGATCCAAAAAAGAGGAGGGCGGCAAAGAAAAGAGCAAAGTGGGCCAACTGTGCAGAGATATGCACGGCGCGGGCGTCGCGTTCAGACTTCTCGGAGCGGACAATCACAACATGCAGGAGAATCTGATACTGTTGGACGACGGTCTCCCCGAGATCGTCGGAGAAATGCTGAAACTCCACTATTGCGAAGGCATATCCGACATCGAGAAACAGATATCGGTGCTGGCCGAAAGGAATCCGCGCAGATATCCGGGATGCCGTCCGTACTATGAGCTGAAGATAAAGAAAATGTTGTCGGCATATGCTTTGGGAATGAATTCGGCAAAGCCCTGGGACGGAAAAGAAGATGCGAACGGCGGATACATAATCGTCAACAGAGACAACAGTGTTGTCTGCTACAGCACCCACAACCGCAACGATTTTGAAGATTATTTAGTGAAACACACAAAGCTGGAAACACCGTCCACGGGAAGGCACGGGTTCGGGGAGATAACCAAGCGGTGCGACGGGACCAACACGATCAAACTCAACCTCCAGATCAGGCTGAGGAACGGGTCCGACGCGAACATCGTACCGGAACCCCGCAGGCGGCAGACAACATTGTGAATACAAACGTCTAAAAGCCACGAGCACATCGTCCGTTCATGGCGCTGCATGACCGCTGGGTACAGGAGAGGAAGCACGAGCATTATTACAAGCTCGCCAAAAAGCTCAACTACCGCTCCCGCGCGTCGTTCAAACTCATGCAGCTGGACAACCGTTTCTCCATATTCCGCGAGGGAGACTCCGTGGTGGATCTCGGCGCCAGCCCCGGCGGGTGGCTGCAGGTCGCGAAGGAGCGCACAGGCGAGAGCGGAAAGGTCATAGGCGTGGATCTCAGACCGATAAGGCCCATGGAAGGAACGGTCACCATCATCGGGGACATCACCGACGACAACACCATGGCCGAACTCCTGGAGAAGTTCGGAGGGAAGGCGGACGTGGTCCTCTCGGACATGGCGCCCAACATCGCCGGCCATTATTCCACGGACCATGCGCGGTCGATAGAGCTGTGCATGTTCGCGGTGGACGTGTGCGACCGCGTCCTGAAAAGGAACGGGATATGCGTGATGAAGGTGTTCATGGGGGACATGATGGGCATTCTCACAAAAGAACTGGAAAGAAGGTTCCGATCCGTGAGGGTGACATCCCCCGACGCATCCCGCGACACATCCTCGGAAGTGTACGTCGTGGCCAAAGGATTCCTAGCATCGTCGAACATAAAGCCTGCGGCCGTCAAGACGAGAGAGAAGAAGCCGGAGTTCACGGTCAAAGGAAATATCTGATCAATCCCAGAACCTTTTCGTTTTGGCGTACTGTATCTCTGCGTTCATGATGTCGCGGAGAAGATCGTCCTCGTCGATGTGCATGCTCCGCAGTATCCTGGACGCGCTGTCCGGGCCTATCCCCCGCCCCGCAAGCACCATGGCCGCCCTCCCGCCGTACTCGTTCACAAGGTTGGCGTTTCTGGACACCCGGAGGGCGTCCTTCTTCTCCCCGTCGCTGTGGGCGCTCTGCCTGAACGTCTTTATGCCGTCGCGCTCGTAGCTCTTCAGCAGCGCGATCATGCGCCCTCCGCAGGACATGCAGGCAAAGCGTTTCGGGGCCTCCGACACCTTCACCCTCCACTGGAACGCGCAGCTGAGGCACGACGCGAACAGCGTCTCGTCCTCCAGGCGCTTCTTCATCGCCATGAGGATGGCATGGTCGGCGCGCACCGGCTGCATCAGCTCCTTCGAGCGGACGATGCCCTCCATGCCGATGGGCGATATCTGAGAAAGAACGATCTCGATCGAACCTTTGGACATGTGCGATATGACGAGTTCCGTGTTCTCGATGTCCAGATCCTCCCACAACACCATGTTCACTGCTTCGGCGTATGCGGGCGTGTCCTTGTGCAGCTCGAACAGACGGTTGAAATTCATATAACGGTGGTCTGCCCCCTTTTCGATTATGCCGAACTTCTTGGCGACGTGGACGAACCGCCATTTGAGGTACGACGAGTTCAGGACGGTGATCCTGGAAAGGGCCTCCACGGTCCCGGGCTTGATGGAGGTCAGAGTGGCCAGCAGGATCTTCTTGTCAACGCTGCGGGGGAGTTCCAAGATTATCCTGTACGGATCGGCGGTCACCCCTATGCTCTCCCCGAGGCGGGCGGTGAGGAGCGCGGCGAATATCTTGCTCAGGGTCTCGTTGACCTTTGTGCCGAAGCAGCAGTTCAGTATGGCCAGACGGTCGCCGACCTCAAGGGTCACGGTCTTGTCTGTGGGTACGGGCCACCTCTCCTTCTGTTCGTCTATGTACGCCGTTATGCGGTCCCTGCAGGATCTGTCCCCCGGATATCTTTCGAGGTCCATCTTCCGGCGCATTCGGCCGACTTCCATGGCGACCTCGAACGGCACGGGGATGTCGGAGCCGGCCCAGGACGGGACGGAACCCACGTCTCTCGCCTCCTCCACAAGGAGTTCGTCCTCCCTCATCTCGATTATGCGCCATGTGCGCCCCTTGGCTATGAACATCGCGTACTGCTCCGCGAAGGAGACCACAAAACTTTCGTCGAGGGTGCCGATGACAGCTCTGGAACCTATATCTCTTACAAGATACGTCTTCTCGTCCGGGATCATGGAGATGTTCTCGTAGAAATAGCTCATGCCCTTCTTCGAGCGGCGGAAACCGTCGTCGTCCTCGAATATTAACTTAATTGATTTCAGTTCTTCCAGAACGGCGTCCATGTCGTCTCTGCTCAGGGTCCTGAACGCGGACGACCGCCTGAAGATCCGATATGCCGTGTCCCTGTCCACCCTGGCGCTCATGGTCATGGCGATGAGCTGGTTGGCCAGGACCGTGAACGGGTTGGGCCTTCCGGGAAAGTACTCAAGCTCCTTCGCATCGCTCCTCCGCGCTATGACCATGCCCTCGGCAACTTCGTCCGGGGCCGTGGCGAGTATGACCGACCTGATCTTCCCCCCGATCCTGTGCCCGGCGCGGCCGGCGCGCTGGATCATGCGCGACACTTCCCTCGGGGAGTTGTACTGTATCACCAGGTCCGCTGAGCCTATGTCGATGCCCAGTTCGAGGGACGAGGTGCATATGACGGCTTTGAGATCCCCTGTCTTGAAACGATCTTCAATATCCGTCCTGGTATCCTTCGACAGGGAGCCGTGATGCACGTCGATCGAGAAGTTCTCGTCCCACATCCTGTAACGGGCGGCAAGCCACTCGGCGGTCTCCCTGGTATTGACGAACAGCAGAGTGGAGCGGCCTCCCTCGATGAGTTCTCTGGCCCTCTTCATGACCGCCAGGATCTCCGGGTCGCTTTGAAGCCTATCCATCAATACAGCGTCCGCTTCATCGGGTTGGGGGCATTCCACGCTTATGTCGAATTCGCGGTGTGTGTCGTGTTTGCAGACGACAACCTCCCTTCCCACCCCTGCGAGGTAGTCTCTGATGTCGTTCACGCTTCCCACGGTGGCCGAGAGGCCGATCCTTTGGAACTCTCCGCAGATCGCCGCAAGCCTTTCGAGGGCGACGCTGAGCTGCGCCCCCCTTTCCGTCCCCGCCAGCTCATGCACCTCGTCCACCACGACCCACTCGATGTTTTTCATATGGGCCCTGAGGTTCTTGCCCGTGAACATGACCTGAAGGGTCTCGGGGGTGGTGATCAGAACATCCGGCGGATTCTTGGACTGTCTGTTCCTCTCGCTCTGATCGGTGTCTCCGTGCCTGACGCCCACCGTCACGCCCACCGCCTTCCCGTATTCCTCCATCCTCTTCAGCATGTCGCGGTTCAGAGCGCGGAGAGGCGTGATGTACAGGCATCTTATCCCGCTCCCGCCCTTGGTCCTGAACATGGAGTCGAATATGGGAAGCATGGCCGCCTCGGTCTTCCCTATGCCTGTCGGCGCCACCAAAAGAACGTTGCCGCCCGCGGCGATCCTGGGCATCACGTCCTTCTGCGGCTCTGTGGGTTCGAGGATCCCCCGTTCTTTCAGGGATGCGGCGAGTTCCGGGCACAGAGCGTCAAAGGACATTTGCAAAAAGAGATCCGCCGGGGTTCGGCCCCGGCGGTCAAAAATCACTTCTTATGTTTCCTGAGGGTCTTGAGATTTTCCTTCACGGCCGCGCGGATCTCTGCGGCCTGGGACTCTCCGTCCGTCACGTCCTTCTCCAAGAAGGAAAGGACAGCCCACCCGTCGTTCTCTGCGGCGGCCCTGTCGGATGCGTTGACGCTCTCGCCGTCCTTCAGGACGTAGACCGCGACCTTCGACTTCACGAATGCCACGGGTATGGCGTAGGGGCCGTAGTCCTTCCTGCACCGCAGACCTTTGTTCCATGCGGCCCTTCTGATCAGGGCGCCGGGGGACATGTCGGTGAACGCGTCCTCAAAGACCTCGTCGTCGGATGCGTCTGCGTCCGCCAAAGGTTCCGGCTCTGCGGCCGTTGAAAGTTCAGCGGCGGGAACGGCCTTCGGGGCCTCAACAACCGGCTTGGGTTCCGCCTTCGGAGCCTCAACAACGGGCTTGGCCGCAATGGGCGCTTCCGCCTTCGGAGCCTCGGCAACGGGCTTGGGTTCCGCCTTCGGAGCCTCGGGTTTTGCCTCCACCGGAGCGGTGACGGCCAAAAGGACCTCGCTGAGATCCATGACCTTGATCTTGGAGCCGATCTTCTTGGCCCCCTGAGAAAGGTTCGTGACGCAGAAGGGGCAGCAGGTGACGATGATGTCCGCACCCGTCGCCTCGGCCTCCCTCACCCTGTCCACGGCGACGTTGACCGCGAAGTCGTTGTATTGACTCTTGTACCCGCCTCCGGCGCCGCAGCACCCTGAGTTCTCTCTCGTTCTCTCCATCTCCACGAGTTCTATGCCTTTGATCTTCTTCAGCACGTTTCTGGGGGGGTCGAACACTCCCATGTGCCTGCCCATGTGGCAGGGGTCGTGGTATGTGACCTTTGCCTTGAATTCGTGGTTGAGCGGAAGTTTGCGGGCGTTGATGAGCATTTCCGCGTACTGCGAGAAGTGATAGACGTTCTGCCCCACCCTCGCATAGAACTTTCCGAAGTCGGACGAGATGGTCTTGTAGCACCCGGAACAGGTCATGACCATGTCTTTGGCGCCCATGCCGTCCGCCTTCTCCACGATGGTCTCCGCGCACTCCAGCGACGAGTCGTGGGTGCCGGTCCTCAGAAGCGGGGAGGAGCAGCACCACTCTTCCGTTCCGAGGGAGCTTATTTTGACTCCTCCTCTGGCCAGTACGCGCACTCCCATCTGGGGAACCGTGGGCAGTCTGTACGCTCCGGTGCATCCTGCGAAGAATATGACGTCGGGGACCTCTGCCTTCTCGACCTCTTTGGGCCACCAGTTGTCCCTCTTCTCGGTGGGTTCGCCGTAGGGATTGTGGACCTTTGCGACCTTCGCCGCCATGCTCTTGTGGGCGGACATGGGGCCGGCTCCCTGCTCGACGATCCATTTTCTCATGGTCTCCCAGAACTCCACCAGGTGTATGTTCGCATGGCATACGACCTCGCAGTTCCCGCATCCGGTGCATCTGTACATCGCATCGACGAAGTACGGGTTCAGCGTGACCTCTTTCTTCAGGGCCTTGTCGAGGCCGCCTGCGCTGTAAAGCTGGTTGATGTAGTAGATCTTTCCTCTGGGGGTGACGGACTCCCAAGGCGTCTGGTTGTGGGCCTCGCAGACGTTTATGCAATATCCGCACTGAAGACAAGCCGTGAGCTCCTTCTCTATGCGCGGCATCTTTGTAAATTTCGGAAGTTTGTCCTTTATACTGATGCGCGGTGCTTTGATCATTAATTTGTGCCTCCGTTTATGAGAAGGAACTCTTTCCGAGTTCTGTGACTTATTCAAGAAAAACGCACGCACATATATTAAGGCTTTTGAGAATTTCCGCGTGGCACTGTAGAACGCTCGGCGTTTGCGTGCGCCGAGGGCCGCTTTCGGGCGTTTTCGCAGGCGTTCGGAAGCATAAAGATAAAACCGCATGTAATCCATCCCTCCCGCGATGGATGTTCTCGATCTGAAGGTTGCAAAGGCGAAAAGGCAGTCCGAGGCCGGATACGGAAGAGCGCGCATGGACGAAGCGTCCAGATTCCAACTGGGCCTGGAGATCGGAGATGCGGTGGAGATAGCCGGCAAGAAGACGATCGTGGCCAAGGTCTTCAAGGGCGAGAGCGAGGATCGGGGGCAGCAGATAATAAGGATAGACGGACCCACCCGGACGGGTGCGGGGATAGGCGTCGACGACGTCGTCAAGGTCCGCAGGATCGGCGTCTCTTACGCCGACAGGGTGGTCCTCGTTCCGAAGGCCGCGATGTCCAAATCGGCATTCGGCCCCGGGACGGACGCAGTGTTCAGAAGCGGGCTTCTCGGCCGTCCGCTGCTGAAGGGAATGGACATACACATACCCAACATAGCCCTGATGGGGAACCGCACGATGTTCAGCGTTGCGTCCACGTCGCCGCAGGGGCCTGTGGAGGTCACCGCAGACACCCAGATAACTATGAAAGATGCGCCGCCGGACGCGGCGGAAGAAAGAGCATGCGGTTGCGTGACATACGACGACATCGGAGGCTTGGACGACAAGCTGGGTCGGATAAGGGAGATGATAGAGCTTCCGCTGAAGCATCCGGAACTCTTCGAGAGGATGGGCATATCTCCGCCGAAGGGCGTGCTTCTCTACGGTCCGCCCGGGACTGGAAAGACGCTGATAGCGGAAGCGGTCGCGAACGAGTCAGGCGCCGCGATATTCTCGGTGCGCGGACCCGAAATAATGAGCAAGTTCTATGGTGAATCCGAGGAGAAGCTGAGGCAGATATTCAAAGAGGCGGAAAAGCAGGCGCCGAGCATAGTGTTCCTGGACGAACTGGATTCCATAGCGCCGGACAGGGACAGCTCCAGAGGCGAGGCCCCTGTCCGCGTGGTGTCCCAGCTCCTCACGCTCATGGACGGCATGGGCGGGGAGAGCGGCGTGATCGTCATAGGCGCCACCAACCGCGAGAACTCCATCGACCCGGCGCTGAGAAGGCCCGGAAGATTCGACAGGGAGATAGAGATAGGCGTGCCGGGAAGGGCGGGGCGGAAGGATATTCTTGACGTGCACACCAGGGACATGCCGCTCGGCGGGGATGTCGACACGGAGGCGCTGGCAGGCGCCACCCAGGGATTCGTCGGCGCCGACCTGTCCGCGCTTGCGAGGGAGGCGGCCATGAAGTGTCTGAGCAGGCATCTGCCGTCCCTGGATCTCGACGGCCCGATACCCCCGGAGGCCCTTTCGGCCATGAAGGTGACCATGAGCGACTTCACGGAGGCCCTTTCGGGCATAGAACCCAGCGGGATGAGGGAGGTGGCGGCGGAGATACCGAAGGTCACATGGGAGGACATCGGCGGGCTGGAGGACATAAGAAGAGAGCTGGAAGAGGTGTTCCTGCCGTCCGAGGACGCCAAGGCCTTCGAGCGTCTGGGGATCAAGCCCGGCAGATCGGTGCTTCTCTACGGCCCCCCCGGGACGGGAAAGACGCTGATCGCAAAAGCGGTGGCCAACGGCGCCGGGACCAACTTCATATCCG
>JAITQH010000048.1 GCA_031288985.1 Candidatus Methanoplasma sp.
CCATGACCTGGATGTTGACTTTGCTTATCCTGACCAAGGTCACATCGATTGTGCCTCCTCCGAGGTCGTAGACCAAGACGGTCTTGTTGGTCTCCCTGTTGTAGCCGTATGATATTGCGGCGGCGGTGGGCTCGTTGATGATCTTCAGGACCTTGACGCCGCATGCTTCGCCGGCGCGTATGGTCGCTTTTCTCTGGAAGTCGTTGAAATACGCGGGGACCGTGATGACGACGGAGTCTATCCTCTCTCCGGTCTTGGCCTCGGCGTCGGAGATGAGCTTCTTGAGCAGCATCGCGGAAAGCTCCTCGGCGGAGTAGACCTCTCCGCCCGCTTCCACCGTGAACCTGTCGTCGCCCATTCCTCTTTTGAACGAGGCCGCGGCGATGCCTGCGCCTCCCGCCTGCATATCCTTGGCATCCTCGCCGATGAGGACCTCGCCGTTATCCAAAAAACAGATAACGGACGGCGTAAGCTCCTTCTCGAAAGAGTTGTTGATTATCTCAGGTCTTGAGTTCGTTCTGTCGTACCTTGCTACTGTGGAGTAAGTCGTCCCGAGGTCTATTCCCACCTTCATGTGCATCCCATGTCAGGGATATGCGGACACGATATAAAATAAGTTTGACGGCCTCTGCGGAATTCGCAGGCCGACGCTTCGGAACGTCTCCTTGCGGGCTGTCAAAAAATCAGTCTGCGGAATTCGTAGCGGGTGGCGGCGAGTTTGTGCAATTTGCTGCGTTCAAACGCTCCGATCCTGCGCAAAAGGCCGTTCCGATACGATAGCCAGATCCGAAACCCTGTATGTAGGGGAGCATTCCGCAACCCTTGCGCCGTCCCTGACCACCAACACCGTGTCCGCGCCTGCGGAGCACCCTGCGGCAACGTCCGCCCCGCTGTCCCCGATCATGACCGCGTCCGAGGGTTCCGCGCCCAGCTCCCTCATGCATAGGAGCACCGGCGCGGGGTCGGGTTTGGGGGTCGGGACGCGGTCCAATCCGACCAAGGAACCGAACAGGTCGCGAATGCCGAGGTCTGACAGTATATCTATGATGTAACGGGTATTCGAGTTCGATACCACGCCGAGGCTTTTGCCCGACCGGGCGAGCGCGGCGATGCATTCGGCGGCGTCGGGGAACAGCGCCACGGAGTCCATGTGCGTGCGGTCATATGTGGCCGCAAAGATCGAATAAAAGTCTCTGAATTTGCACGGGGCGGCATCGTGGTGTTTCGCGAACGTCTTCTCCAGCGGAGTGCGTATGTATTCGCCGTATCTCGAATGATCGTAGGGAATGCCGTATTCTTTGAACGCCGCCCTGAACGCCTTCTCATAGCCTTTGCTGGAGTCCACGATGGTGTTGTCCATGTCGAACAGGTATGCGCCGTATTCTTTCATATCTCCGCCGTTCCGCACAATGCTTTGGTAATACTATATTGTTTCATATACGCGGGCGCCTGCGGGGGCGGATCGGCGCCGTGTACAACTGTGTGCTTTATTTATCTGTCAGAAGATTCGTCCCGGAAGCCATATGAAGAACGACGTTGAAATCAGCGAGGAAGCGGCCGTCAGGCGCATAACCGAGATAGCCGAGTCCGTGGGAATACCGGCGGACGATATAGAGCAGCACGGAAAGTACATCGCCAAGATCCCGCTTGACGTCCTTGCCCGCTTTGACGGCAACAGGGACGGAAAGCTCGTGCTCGTGACCGCCGTGACCCCCACCCCCGCCGGGGAGGGGAAGACCGTCACCACCATTGGGTTGATACAGGGCCTCAGCCGCATAGGGAAGAAAGTGGTGGGCGCCCTCAGGGAGCCTTCCGTCGGACCGACTTTCGGCGTCAAGGGCGGGGCCACCGGGGGAGGATACTCCCAAGTGTACCCCATGTGCGACATCGACCTGCATTTCACCGGCGACATACATGCCGTGTCCTCGGCGCACAACCTCCTTTCCGCCGTCCTGGAGAACGCGCTTGTCAGGGACAACCCGCTGAGGATAGATCCCACCCGGATCGTGCTGAAGAAGGCCGTGGACATGAACTGCCGCGAGCTCAGGAGCATAATGGTCGGACTCGGAAACAGCAGGCTCAACGGAGGCGTTCCCCACGAAAGCGGATTCCTGATCACATCGGCGTCGGAGATATCGGCCATACTTGCGCTGGCGTCGGGCTACAGGGACCTCAGGGAGAGGCTGGAGAGGATGGTCGTCGCCTACTCTTACGACGGCGGAATGGTCACCGTGAAGGATCTTGGATGCGCAGGCGCCATGATGGTGCTTCTCAAGGACGCGATAAAACCGAATCTCGTCCAGACCCTTGAGGGTCAGCCTGTGTTCATCCACGGGTTCCCGTTCGCCAACATAGCCCACGGGAACAACAGCATCATCGCAACCAGATACGCATTGAAACTTGGAGACTACGCCGTGACGGAAGCAGGGTTTGCGGCCGATCTCGGGGGAGAGAAGTTCATGGACATCGTATGCAGGCAGTCCGGACTGTCTCCCGACTGCGTCGTCATCGTCGCATCGGTGCGGGCGCTCATGACTCACGGAGGCGCGGATCTCGCAGTTCCTGAGTCTCTCACCGAAGAAGCACTGCTGAAAGGCGTATCCAACCTTGACAAACATATCGAGAACATCAAAGGATACGGCGTACCCGTCGTAGTCTCGATCAACCATTTCTCGTTCGACGATCCGGCGCACATGGCCCTCCTGAGGGACCACTGCGCAAAGGTCGGCGCGGAGTGCGTCCAATCGGACGCGTTCTCCGACGGTGGAAAAGGCGCGGAAGAAGCGGCGCGGAAGGTGGTGGAGGCCATAGAACGCGGCGGGAAGGACTTCAGGCCGCTGTACGGCGACTCCTCTTCCCTGAAAGAGAAGATCGAGACGATAGCAACGAAGATATACGGCGCCGACGGGGTCTCATACGCGCCTCAGGCGGAGAAGACGCTCGCAGATCTGGAGTCCAAAGGGTTCGGAAGGCTTCCGATATGCATCGCGAAGACGCAGTACTCCATATCCGACAGAGCGGAGCTGAAAGGCGCGCCGAAAGGATGGATCCTCAGCGTGAGGGAGGTCTCGCTTTCCGCAGGGGCGGGCTTCGTGATACCGATATGCGGATCGATGATGCTTATGCCCGGACTGTCGGGATCGCCGGCGGCGCTCAGGATAGACCTCACCGACGAAGGGAAGGTCACGGGGCTGAAGTGACTATCTTCTCGGACATGCCGTACCAGCGGTCGGCCTCGTCGGGGTCGGCGGGAACGCCGTCCCCGATCTCGTACATATTGCCCAGAAGTATCTGGGCGCCCCTGTGGCGGTTCATGGCGGCGGACGTCAGCCAATCCACCGCCCTGGCGACGTCCTGCTCCACGCCGCAGCCCGTTTTATAAAGTTGGCCCAGAATGAACTGCGCCTCCGAGTGCCCTGCGTGTGCGGCGAGGGAGAACCATTCGGCGGCGGCGATCGGATCCTTTCCTACGCCCGCACCGTCGAAGTATATCGTTCCGAGGGCGTATTGGGCGCGTGCGTCGCCCTTGTCCGCAGGCCCCTGATAGAAGCGTGCGGCCATGTCCGGATCCTTGGGGACCCCGTAGCCGCGGTGGTACATCTTCCCGATGAAATACATCGCGCTGAGATGGCCCTGCTCCGCCGCCCTCTCGAACCATGACCTCGCGAGGTTGAAATCCCTGGAGATGCCTTGGCCTCTCGCATATATCAGCCCAAGACAGAATTCCGCGTCGGGCTGGCCTTTTTCGGCATGCGACAGGAGTATGGAGAACGCATTGTTGTAGTTGTCCTTTGAGTGCGTCCGGACCACGAATTTCGCCCATTCCAACGGATTCAATTGGCTCTCGAATGGGATGGCCGAATTCTCCTGCATGATACGCCATTAAAAAGGACGGTTATATGTTTTACGTTGACCGCGCCGCGGTATAAAGCGCAAACAAGCGAGCGGACTCTATTGTACTTTCGTTGGAATCCTTTCCAATATCGTACGGAACGATGCTTTCGGCTTCAGGGAACCGACCGTCCGAACAACGCCGTCTGCTGCAGCAGATCCGTGTGGGCGTTTCCGGAACCCAAGCCTATCATCTCGTGCGTCAGAAAGTCAGGGGATATCGCCTCCACAAGCTCCAAACAGCGCTTGGACGAGAACGGCCTGTGCTGATCTATCTTCATTATGTGGGGATACACCGCCTCCATGGTCTTCCATGCGGTCTCTCCCTCGGGGCGGGGCCTCTCCTCGAACGTGTTCCGATACTCCGCGCTGGTGCTGAGATGGAAGTGCATCGTGCGCACGCGGTCCTTCATATCTTGGCTGTACCTGTCGAATATCCTCAGCAGGCCGTCGATGGCCTCCTCCTCGCCGTATGCGTCGGGAAGCGTGTTCATCATGTGCCCCGTGTCAAGGCAGAACCCCCAGTTGTCGAACTCCAGATGCTTCTCCAGAAACTTCCTCTCCCACTCGTCTGTTAGTCTGAGCCCGGGCCACCAAAGGTTCTCGAACGCCAGTCTGAACGGCGGCTCCCCTCCGAATTCGGCGGCAACCAGGTTGACCATCTCCGCAAACGCTCCGAGCACGTCGCGGTCGTCGTCTGCGCGGGTCCGAATCATGACCTCGTCGATGTTTGAGTTCCCGGCGTGCAGAACCCCGTACGCCGGATTCAGGACCGACGCCTTCCTTATGGCAAGCGCGATGTTGGATACTGTCTCGGCGCGGTCTCTTCCGAACAGCACCGGCCTCACGTTCTCGGCGTCGAACTCCGACGCGTCCGCCCTGCCGATCCACCCGCTGTACCAATCCACCGCAAAGGGCAGATGGACGGCGGGAGATTCTGCGCCGTATTCGGGAGGGACGTCGTCATACATCGTGAAAAGTTCCAAGCCGTCGCATCCCAGGGCCTTCAGCCTTTCGACCGGCTCCCCCTGTCCGGGGAGATCGGCCAAAGGCTGATATACAGAATAATTAAAAAGGTGTTTCATCGGTCATATCAATTCGAAGGCGGCGCTCAGAGCGGCCTCCACGGCCAGGGGTTTCGTCTCTCCGCTTCCCACGATGAGCACGTCGTCCTGCGTGAGGCCGGTCTCCTTGCGTATGCTGTACGCCAGGTCCGGGTTCTCCTTATCGATGTTCCAATCCGGCGGGATCATGAGGACGCCGTCGCGGATGACCGCCGTGGTGCATCCGTGGGCGCCTGCCTTGATCCCTGCGTCGCGCTGCTGCATGCCGTTGTGGATCTTTCCTGCCACTCCGAGGACCACCACGCCCTGCGAGAACTCGCCGACGGCGGAGTCTCCCAGCTGCACGTCCACGATCCTCACGGGGATCTGCTTCATGAACGCCGTGCCGGCCTTGGTAATGGTTATCCCTGTCTGTTTCACCAGAATGAAGTTCCATTCCTTCAGGGTGTCCACTATTCTGCGCATGCTGCCTTCGCCGATGCCGACGGCTTCGGCAAGCTTCTTGCGCCCGACCCTTTTGCCGTCGGACAAAAGGTAGAGCGCCCAATAGATGCTTGCGTCGCTGAACCGGAACATCGGCCCGTACTGCGGGACCTCCATTATCTTCATCATCTCACCATCAACAGCGTCAGAATGTTCTGACCTTACCGTTGACGATAAGCTCTGTGACCTTATCAATGTTGTCCAGCCAGTCCGTCGCTATGGATTCGGCCTCGGACTTCCATTTTGCGAACTTCGGATCTTTGTCGATTCCGAGGGAGCGCAGCTCCACGGCGCAGTTCAGCGGCTCGGAGACGGGCTTTCCGATCTGCGAAAGTATCCTTACGTGGATCTCGGCGTCGCCGGTGACCTTCCTCGCGACGTCGTCGGCGATGAGCTTGGACATCACGTTGTAGATCTTGCCTATGTGCGTTATCGGATTCTTTCCCGAAGTGGCTTCCATGGACATGGGCCTGTACGGAGTTATGAGTCCGTTGCACCTGTTGCCTCTTCCGACGGAGCCGTCGTCCCCCATCTCCTGCGACATTCCGGTCACGGTGAGGTAGTAAACCTTCTTCTTGTAGTCGTCGGCGGTGTTGACGTCCAAGGATATCTGTATGTCCTCCGACCCTGCGAGCTTGAGCGCGTTGTCGTATATCGCGTCGTGCGTCTCCTCTATCAGAGACTTGTACTCCGTCGCGTCCTTGACGTATCTGTCCACCATGGCGCATGCGACCGTGAGCGTGAGCTTCTTGCCGACCCTCGACGCCATGACCTTGACATCATGCCCCGTCGCGGGGATCTTCTTCTTGAGCGGGCCGTTTATGAACTCCTCGGTGCCCAGGGTTATCGTGTCCGTGATCGAGAACGGCGCATATCCGACGCCGAAAGAGGTGTCGTTCGCCCTGTGGCCCGATGCCTTGTACACTCCCGTGAGGTCGTCGGATCCCATTCCGAGCTTCGCGTCGAGTATGATCTCCGAGTCGACGTCAAGATTGGGGAAGGTCTTCTGCAGATACTTCCTTGCCGCCTTCAGCGCAACGGGCTTGCAGGGAAGGGACTTGATCTCCTTTCCCTCGTGGACGTTGGTGGTGGCGCGGCCGACCAAAAGGATGTATGAAGGGTCGATTATCGTGCCGCCGCCGAACTTGGGCGCGGAGCATCCTGCGGCGATCTGCGTCTCGTCGGTGTTGTGGTGGAGCACGTGTCCGAACTCTTTGATGTACAGCTTGGAGAGCGCTTTGCTCACTTCCTCGGAAAGGGCGTCCGCGACGCTGTCGGGGTGTCCTATTCCTTTCCTTTCCACAATCTCGATCTTCCTTTTCGGGAGCGGCACTTCGTTCAGTCCGTTCACATAAATGTTCTTTTTCGCCATCTCGATACCTCATGGCCTAAGGCCAGAAATCCCAGGATTTGATTACCTATTTCCGATTAATAAAGTAATTTGATAGAAATAATCATATATGAATATTTTATTTCCTGTCTATGAAGTTCCCTCCGGCGTCGGACGTCCGCAAGATGAGAAAATCGCTTGACATCACTCAGACAGAGCTTGCCCGCGAGTCCGGCGTCAGCCAAAGCACCATAGCAAAAATCGAGAGAGGACGCATCTCCGCAAGCTATGACACCGTCGTCACGCTGTTCGAAACTCTTGACCGCATACACAACAACAACCGCAAGGACGCCACCGCCGCAGACGTGGCGTCGAAGAGCATAATCACCATACAGTCGAACGAAAAAGTGCACACCGCATCCGAGCTCATGAGGTCCACCGGGTTCTCTCAGCTTCCCGTCCTTTCCGGCGACGCGCCGGTCGGCAGCATATCGGAAAAGAGGATCTTCGACCTCATGAGAAAAGGGAAGACCATGGACGAACTCAAAGACACCGTGATATCCGTGATCATGGACGAGTCCTTCCCCGTCGTGAACGAGAACACGCCCGTAAGCTCCGTCACGACGATGATGAGCAACTGCGACGCCGTCCTCGTCGCCAAGAAGGGAAAACTCGTCGGCATGATAACCAACGCGGACATGCTCAAACTGATCTGACGCTGTCCTTGGTCACCAGGAACAGGCGGAAGTCCTCCGCCAGGTCGGTGTCGGGGAATGTCTCCCGGGCCTCCGCCTCCAGCATCTTCCTGTCATCGTAGCGGTTGCTGACATGGGTTATGAACAGGTGGCGGCATCCGCTCTTCTTCGCGAGCTCCGCCGCCTGCAACGACGTGGAATGTTTGAACTTCGCGGCCATATGCTTCTCCGAGTCGGCATACGTGGCCTCGTGGATCAGTATGTCCGTCCCCAACGCCGCGTCGTCCAAGCCTTTGCAGGGGGCCGTATCCCCGGAATATACGACGGACAGCCCTTTCGCCGGCGGCTCGATGACGCTGTCGGGCGCCACGCCGTTGACGGTGTCTCCGTCCCTGAGCCGGGCGAAGTCGGGGCCGGGGGACAGGCCGAGGGATATCGCCTTCTCCCTGTCGAATCTGCCTTTCTGATCGTGTTCCCGGAGCACATATCCCACCGATGCGACCACATGGTCGGTTTCGAACACGGAGACGGAGAACTCCCTGAATTCAACTTCATATCCGGGAGAGACCTCCACCACGTCAAGCTGATAGCAGATGTTCCCCTCGCATATTGAAAGCACCGCGTCGAGATATTCCCTTATCCCTTCGGGCCCGCACACGGTCAGCGGCTCCTTGCGTCCGGACATGGACATGGTCTGTATGATGCCGGGGAGGCCGAACACGTGATCCCCGTGCATGTGCGTTATGAGAATGCATGCGACCTTCATGAACGAGAACGGCGACAGCATCATCTGACGCTGAGCGCCTTCCCCGCAGTCGAACAGCGCAATATCCCGCTTTAGCCTCACCGCGACGCAGGACGGCGAACGGTCCCGGGAAGGGAGGCTTGCTCCCGTACCAAGGAAAAGGATCTCCGCCATGCTTGCACTCCGGATCAGTAGACCTTGTCCAGGCCCCTGTCGTTCTTCGTGTCCTTTTTGAACGTCTTATAATGATCCTTGCAGAGGTGCGCGCTTTTCGCATCCGGATTCTTCAGGGAAAGGGACGACTTTGACACCTGTTTGAGGCTTATGGATCGTTCCGCTTCCTTTTCGCATCCGGCCACGTCGCAGGTCTTCGCAGACGTGCTGTGCTTGGGTGTTGCCATGACGGCTTTATCCCGCTGACCTGATATATTGATTTCCTTTTGACGGCGGTATTTTTTGGTCCTGTTTCGACAGCACGGAAGACCTGATATTCGGGTCGGCCACCGTTTTAGTGTTCATTTGTGAATGCATGTGCAAAATTGAATGTTGTGTGGTGGGTAGGTAGATTGGTAGGTAGATTGGTAGGTAGATTGGTAGGTAGA
>JAITQH010000052.1 GCA_031288985.1 Candidatus Methanoplasma sp.
ATTTTCTGCACCTGGACGGGTCTCCGGGGGTCATCGACGGAAAGATCCCCGATGCCGATCCGCTCTCCCGCGCGGTGTACGCCCTTGGGGATCTGCTGTGCCATCAGCAACAGGCAAGAACATTCGCGGTCAACGGCTCGGAGATCGCGTTCTGCATGAGGGACGCGTCCTTCATGGCCGGCGCTGCCGGAGGTATGGCGCTTCTGTATTTCCTTAGGCCGCCGTCCGGCGACGCACGCCCCGTGCTTATCGGCGCACTGCTCTTTTCCGCAACCTTCGCGGAATGGGCGGCAGAGGTCATACTGAACATCGATGCTCCCGTTGCGAGGATCGCCACAGGAGTCGCCTCGGGGATCGGCGCCGCCGTTCTGTTCAGATATTGGGCGGCCCCTGCCCTGTTCCCTGCGGTCTGATCAGTCGCATTTGGTCCATCCGCAGGATTTGCAGATGTTGCATCCGCCCTGAAATTGCAGCTCTTCTCCGCATTTCGGGCAGGGGTTGACGGAAATTTTCCCGTTCTTGGCCTTCTCCGATCTCTCGGTCTCGACGCTTATGCCTCTGATCTCCCTCTGCATCTCCTGATGCATGTCTATGAGCGCCCAACCGACGGCGGTCGGACAGCACGCTCCCTTGCTGGTGTCGTGTCTGGTGTAATTCCTCACGGCGTACGACGGACACGATCCGCAGCTCCTGAGCTGATCGACGATGGAGTTCACCTCGCATCCGCTCCTGGCCGCCAGGGAGATCATCCTCGACAGCCCGATCATGAAATTGTTGCATCCTCCGGTGGATCCTTTGTTGAGGTATGCTTCCAACAGATCTCCCGTCTGGGGGTCGAAGAACGCGGTGCAATGGAGGCTCCCGCACCCTGTGACGAGTTTTCTTTTCTTGCCTACGACGTCGTCGGCTACGTTCTCCACGAATCCTCTCTTGCGCCTGCCGTTGCCGTTGCCGTTGGACTCGATGACGGCAATGGTCTTCCCCTTCTCTTTCTTCTCTTCCTTTTCCTTGGGGGTGAGGATGCCGAGGCGTTTGCAGCCGTCCCTGAAGACGGTGACGCCTTTGCATCCGATCTGCCAAGCATAGATGTACAGGTCGTAGACCTCGCTCTCGGGGATCTCGCCGGGAAGATTCACGGTGGAGCTTATCGACGCGTCGATGTGCATCTGCCATGTGCCTTGGAGGTTCAGTCTTTCTTTATAGTCGAGATTCTGGGCGGTGACCATGAACGGAGGAAGCTTGGAATCGTCGGTGACGCCGTTCCTGTCCATGTACTCTTTAACGACCGGCGTGTATACTCTGTAGTATTCGTCCTTGTCCGAGAGCGATACGGTCCGTCTCTCGTAATGGATGGCGTATATGGGTTCTATGCCTCCGGACACGCCTATCATGGTTGACAGCGTCCCCGTGGGAGCTATCGTGAGAAGCTGGGAGTTGCGGAGGCCGTACTTGGCCACCAGTTCCTTCGTCTCGGGGGACGTGTTCTCTTTGAAGAACGGGGACTCCATGACCTGTTCGGTGTTGCATTTGGGGAACTTTCCGAACTCCTTCGCCATGACCGCCGATTCGCGTATGGCCGCGTCGGCCATGATGAAGCCCAGCTTGTGGCAGAAATCCATGGACTCCTTGGAGCCGTATCTTATGCCCAGTTTGATGAGCATGTCCGCAAGGCCCATTATGCCCAAGCCGATCTGCCTCCAATCCCTTACCGAGTCCTTCTGCTCCTGCAGCGGGTGAAGCGGCAGGCCTTCGTCAAGAACGTCGTTCAGACCCCGGACGCATATCGCGACGGTGTTCCTGAAATCCTCTTCGTCGAACTTCCCGTCTTTAATGAACACGGACAGGTTTATGCTTCCCAAGAGGCAGCTGCCCCCTGCGGGAAGAGGTTCCTCGGCGCAGGGGTTGGTCCCTGCGTAGGAGTACTCGGGGACCTCGCTGAGCAGGTTCCAGTTGCTTATGCGATCCCAATAAAGACATCCCGGCTCGCCGTAATCCCAGTTGGCGTAGCATAGTTTTTTGAAGAAATCATAGGCGTTCAGATCCTTCACGACGGCATCTCCCGTCTCAGGGCGCTCGAATCTCTGCCTGTATGTCCGCTTTCCCACGACGCAGTCCATGAACTCGTCGCTCATCCTTATGGACATGTTGGCCTTGGTGACGCGGTCCACATCCATTTTGACGCTCATGAACTCTTCGAGGTCGGGATGCTCGCAGGAAAGCGTGAGCATCAGCGCTCCTCTCCTTCCGTGCTGCCCTATGAGGCCCGTGACCATGGAATACAGGTCGGTGAAAGACACGGCGCCGGAGGTTTCAGACGCGGTGTTGTTGATCTTGGCGCCTCTCGGAGCGAGTTTCGAGAGATCTATCCCGACGCCGCCTCCGTAGCTGAACGTCCTTGCCAGCTTCCCGGCGCATTCGAATATTGATTCTATGGAGTCCTCGGGCGGGGTCACCACATAGCAGTTGGAAAGCGTGACCTTGATCCCCGTCTTATGGAGTCCTCGGTTGGCCAATATCCTGCCGCCGAAAAGAAATTTCTTCTGTGCGACCATCTCTCTGAGGTCGGGGTTTCCGTTGCTTATGCGATCCAGCCACCCGTCGAAGGTCTCGCCGTTGTAACAATACTTCTTCTGCCAAATATCGATGCCTATCTGGTTGTCCGCCCCTAACCAATCCTCAATTTCCATGTGTCTGTCCCTTCTGTCGGGGACATCGTTTGATAGGATATTAAACTCACGAGAGTTGGATGCGGACAGTTCAGCGAGCCTCGCGAAGACGGAGCGGCGCGGTATGAACGCGGGGCGTTGGGAGAGTTGAAATATGAGAGAATCCGCGTCCGGAACGGATGGACGGAAACATGCATCCGCCGCCGCGATCCGGACGCGGCCGCCCCCCGTTCAAAGGCCGAAGTTCGAGCAAAGAAAGAACACCGCCGAGGACACGGGGAGCATCATGGACGCCCTGTACGCCGTTTCCCGCACTCCCGGGCGCCCTCCCAAGCTTGAGGTCAGAACGGCCATCAGAACGCACAGCTCCACCAGATACGCCGCGAGTACGGATCCCGTCCCCGTCATGTCCGCCCCCTCCATAACCCTGGAGAGCGGGGCGAGCATGGACACGCTCATGCCGAGGACCATCGGAGCGAAGACGGCCGACGTTCCCGTCATCATGTCGGTCATGCTCTTCAGCCTGTTCTGTATCTCCTTCTTTGCGGACTCCTGATCCTGAAGCTGCCTTCCGACGGATATGGCGAGGCGCCCCGCGTCCCTCATGTCTTTCAGAGAACTGCGGTAGACGTCGCAGAACGCTTCGGCTATCGGCGGCGAAACCTTTCCGACGGACGCTCTGAGCGCCGAGCACACGTCTCCTCTGCACAGGGACATCTCCCTCGCGACGGAGTCCGCCAGCGCGGAGCATTCCTTTCTTATTCCGATGGCGGCGGCCACCGCCGCCTCGAAGCTCTCGCCGGCCACCAGCCTGTTTCCCGTCTCGAACACCGCGTCCTTCAGCAGATGCTCCTGCTTCCTCCTGCGCCTCTCCGCGTCTGCGCCGGGGAACATGGCCGCGAATGCGGCCGCCCCCGCCGCACCGGCGGATGCCGACACAGAGAACGAAAGGTCGCCTGTAGCATGCCATGCGACGGCCGCGATGGGGATCGCCGCCGCCAAGAGCAGATGCCCGCGCCCCTTTATGTCAGAGGGGTTGAAGAACGGGTTCCTGCCGCGTATCGAAAGTATCACTCCCAATATGACGGACGGGACGACCACGAGGGTGAGCAGGGTTATGGAACCTGCGCCGACGGACGACGATCCGAAAACCCCTCCGAGGCTGAGCATCGGAAGTATGGACATAAGGATCATCGGGACCATGATCCCCAAGCCGAATATCACCATGCACGGAGTGTTGAGCGACGAGCTGTATGTCTCGCCCACCTCTTTCAGGCCGTTGATCGATATGTCCGACGCGTCGCCCAGCATTCTCTTCCTCTCGGCCTTGTCTGCGGACTCCGACGCGGCGACTATCATGTGCATGGACCTGCGG
>JAITQH010000059.1 GCA_031288985.1 Candidatus Methanoplasma sp.
CGATGCCGCGGCGGTGCTTGCTGTTCCTGTGGGACAGAAGCTTGACGCCCCAGCGTTTGGTCACTCCCTGGAATCCTTTTCCTTTGGTGACCGCGATAACGTCTATGAACGATCCCTCGGCGGCGAAGTCCTTAACGGTGACCTCTTTGCCGAGTATGCCCTTGGCGTACTCGATCCTGTCCTTTACCGCTCCTCCGCCGATCCTGAGTTCCATCAGGTCGGGGACCTTCTTGGGGACTCCGGTTATCTTCTTGGGCTGGGTGTACGCCAGGACGCGGACGTCCTCTATGTCGAAGTCGGCGTATCTGCCGAACGACTCTGCGGTGTGGCCGGTGGGTACGCTGAGCCTCTTGGAAAGCAGAGGGTCAAGGTCCTGCGCCCATACCTCTCCCGCCGTCTTGAGGCCGATCAATGTGTTCTCGTAGAATCTTACCGCGGCTATCCTCATCGGGGGGACCTCGACGACCGTCACGGGCACCTGTACCTCCATTCCGGCGGTGGTGCTCTTGGCCCTCTTGTCCACTACGAATGCATGGGTCATTCCCGCTTTATATCCTGCGAATCCCTGAATTTTAGGGGCTCCGCTGATCTCGGGCCATGAGTCCAGCCTTGGTGTCTGCGACTGTGCTCTTTTCCTCGGGCCGTAGCCTTTGGATCCTCTCTTTGGACGTCTTCTTTGTGGCATCTGCTCACATTCCTGCGAGGGTGTCTTCGCTAACCTCGCGCATCTTAGACGAACGCGTCTTATGCTCCTACCGTGACGCCGATCCTGCTCAAGAATTATTGAAACAGAGCGGATATGGGTTGCTCAAGGCATTGCCCGCTGCGTCTGGTCGGACATTCAGCAGTCCAATCTTCAGCCGTGGTATACTTGGGGGGTATTTAAAACCTTATCTTAGAACCCCCGCAGGCCGGATATGCCGTCCTCGGCTCCTTCTGAAACGCACAGCATGCTCTGACTTATCTGTCTTTTGGCCGCGGCGGATCGGGCGGGCGTCATTTCCCCGCCGCTCCGTGTATGTGGTCGGCGACGCTGTGGGGATGTTCGTGGTCATGGTCGTGGCGGCAGACCGTGAATCCGGGCTGCACTCTCCGAGGGACCACCAGCGGGCCGCCGCGGTGTTCGATCACGTCCGCCTCTATGCCGTACACGTCCCTCACGAGATCCTCGGTGACGATGTCCGAACCTCCGTATGCATATATCGTCCCGTCCTTTATGAACATCAGCCTGTCGGAGTAGTGGATCGCCAGGTTTACGTCGTGCATGGTCATGAGGGTGCACATGCCCCGCGACCTCACTGCGTCGGAGATCATATGCATGGACATGTGCTGATTGGAAAGATCCAAGTTGTTGGTCGGCTCGTCCAATATGAGCACCGACGGCTCTTGGGCCATCGCCCTCGCGATCTGCACCTTTTGGAACTCCCCTCCGCTGATCTCCGTGAGGTATCTCAGCGCCAGGTCGGACATGTCCAACGCGTCTATGACGGAACTTACGATATCCAGATCCTTCCTTGTTATCATCATGTCTATGTGGGGGCGTCTGCCGAGAAGCACGGAATCGTACACCGTCGTGCGCGAGACGGGCGCGGACTGCGGAACATACCCTATCTTCTTCGCCAGTTCTTTCCCGGCAAGCCCCGTCACGTCGGCGCCGCCGACGCTCACGCGGCCGGCTCCGGGGCGGTATATGCCGCACAGGCACTTCAGCAGCGTGGTCTTTCCGACGCCGTTCGGCCCAAGGATCGATACGATCTCGTTCTCCTTTGCATCGAAGGAGATCCCGCCGAGTATCTCCCTATTCCCGTAAGAGAACGATACATTCTCAACATGCAGCACGCCTGTGCCCCCTTATCAGTATATATAAGAACAAAGGTCCGCCGATGGCGGACGTTATTATGCCTATGGGCACCACCACTCCGAAGGCGTGCTGACTTATGATGTTCCCTGCGAGCATCACCACCGCCCCTACGATCATGGAACCTGCCAAAAGATAACGGTTGTCGCTGCCGATGAGCCTCCTCACCACATGAGGCGCCAACAGCCCTATGAATCCGATTATGCCTGCGAACGAGACCACGACCGCCGTCAGAAGCGCAGACACGGCCAGTCCGATTATCCTTGTGGAGGATATGTTCAGACCGAGTCCCGCCGCCACTTCGTCTCCCGCTTCCATCACGTTGTAATCCAGACGCTTGTACAGGAAATAAACGGCGGCGCCCATGGTGACGGCGAATATTATCAGCAGGTTGTCCCAAGTCAGTTTATCGAGGCTGCCGAACTGCCAGAATACCATCGACTGGAGGGCTACGTCGTTCGCTATGTACTGAAGGAACGCCAGCCCCGAGGAGAACACTGCGCTGATCGCAAGCCCCGCAAGGACCACTGTCTCCGGGGTGCTGGACGTCGCCTTCACAAGAAGGATCACCACTCCCGTGGCGATCATTGCGAACGCCATGGCGAGCATCACCGTCAGAGCGGGGCTGCCGATGCCGGAGGCCGCGAACCATCCCGTTGTCAGGCCCCCGGTGCCTATGAGTATCCCCAGGGACGCTCCGAAGGCCGACGCGTTGGAGAGGCCGAGGGTGAACGGCGACGCCAGGGGGTTCCTCAGGATCCCCTGCATCACCGCTCCGGCCACGCCGAGCGCCGCCCCGGTCAGTATCGCGGCGGCGATTATCGGAAGACGGAGATTCCACACCACGTAGGAATTCCACCATCCGTCCGGGCCGGAACCGTTTCCCGTGAAGATTATCTTGATTATTTCGGCGTACGACAGGTCGGTGCTTCCCAAGCGGACGCTGACCACCGCCAGCGCCGCCAGGGCCGCCGCGGCGCCCAGCAGGAACAGGAACTTCCGTCTGGAGTATTCCAGGTACCTGCCCGTGGTGTCCGACCCGCCGTCTGCCTCCATTCTCAATGCACCGCCTTCGATCAGACGCGGACAAAGGTGAATTCGTCTCCGTCCTGAACTATCCTCACCTCATGCATCAGTGGGAGATCCACGCCGTTGGCGCCGGACTTTCCCTCGAAGAACACCGACATGTCGTTCAGCACCGAGCCGCCGGCGTCTCCGTAGAACAGCCGGAACAGGTTGTTTATGTCCGCATTCACGCTGTTCGTGTCGCCGATTCCGTATATCAGATGTTCCAAGTAATACGCGGCGGCGAAAACGCAGTCGTAGTTGGTGCTGTCCCATACGATGGGGGGCACGGTGTATATGCGGACGTCGTTGCCCGCGTCAGAGTCGCTGTTGAGTCCGAATATGTGGCGCATGACGCCTTGGCTCCCGGTGTTGCCCAGGATCTTGTCGCTGGAGGACGGATCGATGACGACCACGGTCTTCTCGGTCTGCGCCACCTGCTCGACGGTCAGGATCTCCCTTGTCGTCGTGCTTCCTGCATATGCGTTTACGCCGTCAACCAGCAGCAGAGGCGCATAGGTCGGGAAAGTTGCGTTGAGGGAATTGGATCCCTGCCACGTCACGCCCGCCACGTACACCTTGTCCGAGGCGGTCTTGCCGCCGATGTCGTTTCTTATGTCCTTCATGACGCCGTTGACGCCATTGAGAAGGTCTTCGGCGCGTTTCTCCTTTCCCAAGACCTTTCCGAGCATGTCCAACTGTGCGGCGAACTCGTCGCCGAGGACGTAATCCGAATTCCATATCGGGGTGGGTATGCTGTGCAATACGACCACGCATGTCCTGGCCGCAAGCGCGTCCACGTTGGACTTTGCGCTTGAGTAGAGGCCGTTCTGCACGACTATGAGGCTGGGATTGAGTCTTCCGACCCTCTCTACATCCTCATTCGCGATCGTGTTGTCGGAGTGGAACGGGAGGCTTCCGTAGTCGTATGCATAGGAATAGGCGCGGCCGTTGCGGGGGTCGGTGACGTCTCCTTTGTCAACCTCTATGACCTTGTCATCGACATTGAAGTATGACAGGAATCTCAGAGGGTCGTTGCTTCCGAACGTCACTATCCCTCTGTCAAGGCTGTCGGGGACGACGACCTCCCTCCCCGCGCCGTCGGTGATCGTTCCGATGTATCTCTTCTCGCTTTCGTCGCCTCCGGTCAGGAGGATCGCTCCCGCTCCGGCAATGGCAAGTATGACTACCGCCGCGACTGCCAACATTGCAGTTGTTTTCTGCATATTCGCGCAATACGTCACAAGTATTAATAATTTATATTTTAGTAATACTATATGTAACGTATAATACAAAATCGTAATAACCAACAGTGCGTTCAGGATGTATGGATAAAGAATTGTGGGACGGCTGCGTGAGATTTCACGGACACGCCTGCCCGGGACTCGCCATTGGGTTCCGTGCATCTGAGATC
>JAITQH010000118.1 GCA_031288985.1 Candidatus Methanoplasma sp.
ACCGACGGCTCCCTCACCGCAGAGCAGGCGTTGGACAAGGCGATCGAGATACTGACCGCCGAGGCGTCCGAGCTTGCGTTGCAGGTGGAGAATCTCTGAAACCATTCAAAACGGGCATACGCCCGTTCATTTTTCTTTTTTTTCAATAAAAGTCTGAGAGCCTGCACTTCTTGACCTTGTCGTTGTTGAACACGGAGTCCATGCTCATCTCGAGAAGCGCGATCCTGTCTTTGGTGTAGTCGTCAAGGTCGTATTTCTCGGCTATGTCCTTGGACACCTCCAGATACTTCTTGACGCTGGCCTCGTGAACGGTGAGGGTGAGCTGATAGCTGCATTTGCAAATTCCGGACAGGGGCATCCTGCGATATTTCTCGCCGCATTTGGTGCAGCGCACGCTTTGTGTGGCGAAGCTCCTGAGATTTCCGATCATGTCGGGCATGAAGTGCTTGTTGATCACTTTGATGGCCACATCCTTCTCGTCGACGGCCCTGATCTTCTTGCCGAGAAGGAGCTGGGCCTCCATCTTCTCCTTCATGGAGCCGAGAGTGGTGTATGCGGAGTTCTTCGGCCCCTCGGAGATGTCTCTCGTGTCGTGGGTGAAGCCTATGTGTTCGTACTGCGCCTCCGTGTCTATCCTTTTCGACACCAGATCCATGATCCCCTCCACTTCTTTCGGATCCTTCATCTCCATCGCGGCGTAGTAGAATTCCAAAGGATACTCGCGAAGGCAGTCGATGTTCTGCGCTTCCTTGTCCACCTCGCTCGGGTCGAGCCTTGTGGTGAGAACCAGCGGAGCGTCCATAAGCCCGCCGCGCCTGTTGGGAAGGAACACTCTTGAGAAGTTGAGGAGTCCGTCCATCGCAAGTATGACGCAGTCCTCGTCGCCGTCGCAGTTCCTCCTCTTGGCGGCATGGAAGAACGGGTGGCCGTAGCATCCCCTGACCTCGGAATAGCCGATTATCCTGCATAGGATGCATCCGGACGTGTGCGGAGCGAGGCCGAAGGTAAGGTGTCCGATCAGGTCGGAGCGCGTCCTTACGTTGTAATATCTTTTGAGCTTGTAGAATCTCTCCAATTCATCATCCAGGAACGTTGCGACCTTGACCAGGTAGTCGCCGCAATCCTTGGAGGGGACGATGTCCTGCACTTTCAGCTCGCAGATCTGTTCGGGATCCGTCAGAGGATCCCCGTTCCAGTCGTGAGAGTATCCGAGTTCCAAGGTCTTCTCGACGCTCAGGCCGATCTCCCTTGGTTTGAAATGCGTCAGGGGTATGTCCGTCATGTCATACCGCACAGTGCCGTCCTTGAACACTGATATCCCGTTCTTTATGCGGAGGATCCCTTTTTCCAGAGCCTCCGGCGTCTTTGTCTTCGATATCAGGCCTTCGACGCACCGCGTCTCCCCGCACGTCTTGTCCCCGATCTTCTCGCCTATCTCCGCCATGGCCTTCTCGAACTCATCGCAGATGTTGACATCCATCTCGGCCACATGCCCTCCCTTTGCGTCGATGGGCAGAGTGTGCGCATCGCACTCCCTGCACCAGCTGCGAAACGTCGTCTTTCCGCATCTTGGACAGCCTCTTTTGCCGACGTCCACTTTCAGCACCGGCCCCGTGCTGCCGGCAAGATGCGTGTTGCGGTTCTTGGAGGCCTTCACGGCGGCGTCTATGTCCCTGCCGGTCAAGTTCTCGCGCCCGATCGGGAACAGAACATGCGTCTTGGGCGACATGTCCCTCTCTTTGGCCTTCTCCGGACGGGCCATCCTCGTGCCTATGCGGGTCACCGCCCGGGCCATCACTCTGAAGCCCGCCGCCGAACTCACCGCCGCCAGAGGGTCGTTCTCCGCCAGTTCCCGAATGCCGACTATCCTTCCGCCGTCCGTTCCAAGGCCCAGGCAGTCAAGGACGACCGCGGAATATCTCTCATCGACAACGATCCTGCCGTCTCTGACCCTGTGTGTGGCTCCCAGATCCTCCAGTATGCGCTTGTTGCCCGCATCCGCAGGAACGGACAGTCTGGAGTCGAACGCGCCGTTGTCAAGTATGAATGTCCTGAGCGCCCTAAGCCTCTCGACGGGAACGTCCGACCAGAACAGGTTGTACTTCGGATGCATTGCCGCGCCCGTCTGCCGGCACATCTCTTTCGCCCTTTCATATGACGGATCCTCCCAATCGTCGGGAAGGCCTCCGCGCTTGGACAGCTCCTGTCTGTGCCATTCGACGGGGTAGCCGCAGGGGACGAGTCCATGGTTGTTCTCGCTGAACTCGCCGAACGGCACCAATATCTCTCCGTTGTCCACTATCTCTGCGACGGATCTGCGCACCTCGACGAGTTCCTCCTTTGTTTGGCATTGGATCATGTCGCCGTTCTCCAGAAGAACGATGGGGCCGTCCAATATGTCGCACGGCGTGACCACGCAGGCTTTGCCGGGCCTTTCGATCTTCACCTGCGTGCCCAAGGCCATGAACTCGTCCATGGCGTACATGCTGGCGGGGCTGAACGCCAGCGCCGCCAGTCCGGACGTGCGTGCCCTGCCGTATCTCAGCCTGAATCCTCCCACCATGCAGGGATGCCCGAATATGGGCCTCCCGGCCACGAGATCCTTCAGATACTTGTCGGAGGTCTCGACGTCGCTCGAGTCCTTCCAGTTGCAGAATTCGTCATCCTCCGTTTCTTCATCATCGTCATCGGCGGCGGCGGGGATCTTGGCGGCGTCGTCGGACTTGTGGGAGTTGACATACTCCCCTATGAACCCCCACCCGTCTATCTTCAGATTATCGACGTGCTTCTTGAGCTTGGACGCTTTTTGACACATTCCTTCCGCAATGACAAGGCATGCGCCTCCGCGGACCTTGTTGGTCTCGATTCTGGGAAGATCCCGGTATCCCGATATCTCCGCGTCCTCCGTCCCTTCTCCGTCCACGCACACGGGGCAGTTCCTCACGATAAGTTCGATCTCCTTCGAAGTGGGGGAGAACTGCAGATGTTGGCATTGTTTGTACAACGGTATCTCCTCGTCGAACCTGGAGATCTCTTCGGCGGTGGGGATGTACCGCCCAATGCCCAACTCGCGTCTCACGATGTCGGCTATGAGGACGCTCATGGCCTGCCCGGTGCCTCCCGCGGCCCTGATGGGTCCGGCGAAGATAAGGTCTACATACGTGGTCCCGTCGGCGTTGTTCTTTATTTTGGTGTCCGCTATGCCTTCGAGCGGAGCGACCAGTATGCCTTCGGTAAGGACCGCGAGTCCGACCCTGATGGACCGGTCAAGCGTCTTCTCCAGGTTCTCGGCGGGGCGTTTCGCGATCTCCTTGGCGATCATCAGGGCAACGACTTCACGGTTCTTGTGCTCCTTGGTGAGACGCCGTATGTCTTCGGCAACGCCGTCGACGCGATAGTCAGACAACAGCTTCTCCACGCGCGACGCCAGGTCCTCGGCCTGCGGTATCTCGACATGATCCTCCGGATCCCTTCCGAGGCTCCTTGCGGCCTCGGCTATCTCATAACAACGGGCGTTCTCGTCCGACAGGCGTTTGAAGTAAGCCTTCATCTCCCCGCTGAGGACGAGTTCATCGGCCATCAGGACTCCTCTGTCGGCTCCTCCGCCGCCCTCTCGCGGAACATCCGCCTGAGCGGGGACATCACTGCGTCCGTCAGCTCGGGCATGCCGTCGCCGGTCTCCACGGAGAAATGCAGGTTGTCGCTTTCCGTGCGGATAAGGTCGCTCTTGCTCTCGGCGACTATCATCGGTATCCCTTCGAATCCCTTCTTCACGGAGTCCAGAAGCGCCATCTGCTTCGTCATCGAATATCCGCAGGTCTCCGACGGATCGAGTATGAAGACCATGATGTCCGTGAGGTATCTGAGCGCAAGCACAGCCTGCTTCTCGATGTCGTTCCTCTTGTCGAACTCACGATCCAGAAGTCCCGGCGTGTCTATGATCTGGAATTTCCTCCAATCGTCGTTTATGTGCCCGATGATTATCCCTGTGGTGGTGAAAGGGTACGGGGCGACGCGGGGAGCGGCGGTGCTGAGGCTCTTCACAAGGCTGCTCTTCCCGACGTTCGGGAAACCCGCCACGACCACCGTCGGCACGGTGGGATCCACGGCCGGAAGGTCTCTGAACTTGTTCTTTGCTTCCTGCAGGAAGAGCAGATCGTCGCTTATCTGCCTCAGGTATGAGGACAGCCTGCCGTAGAACCCGCTCTTGGCGCCCTCTATGACGCTGACGTCCTTGCTCCGGCGTATGTCCCTCAGCGTCTCGTCCTTGAGCTTGTCTGCGCGTCCGGCGGCCCAATTCACGGCGCCCAGCGATTTCTTGTACGCGTCGATGCCGATGACCAGATCGACCAGCTCCGGAAGGAAATCGTCCTCTTTCTCCATGCGGGGGAACTTCTTGACGTAGTTGTTCAGTGCAGTGACCACGATGTCTCCGGAGGCCGTGACCTTCGCAAGGGCGGTCTTCTTTTTGCCGTCCAGAGCGTCGTTGCCCTTTTTGCTTATCTTGGAGGCCCTGTGGAAGGACTTGTCCATCAGTTCCTCGGAAGAGAGCACGGTGGGAATTCTGAAACTCGATGCGGCCATGTTCAAGTGATATGCTCACCTATAATAAAAGAATCGCAGACGCGCCTGCCCGCAGAGCGCAAACTATCCGCCGACGGGTTTCCGCACAGGCGCGTCCGGCGGCATAAAACAACGTCGGACAGGATTTCCGATCCATCCGCCGGAGTTTCGGGTCAGGCATCGATTCGACGGCCATCCGATTGATTTTCGGAACATGGCCTCGGACATCGTTCCGAAGATATCCGACAAAGGTCATGTTCTAAAAATGTGGTAAAACTCAAAAAATACGGTCTAAAAATGTGCAAAACTTAAGTTATTACGGTCTAAAAATGTGAAAATTAAAATACAACCCATGTGAATCAATACAGTCGTCATGCACAGAGAAGTAATCGAAGAACTTGTGGACTGGAAGGAAAGCGCAGATAGGATGCCCCTCATACTCGAGGGCGTGAGGCAATGCGGAAAGACGTATATACTCAAAGAATTCGGCAAAGCGTTCTACGAAGACGTAGCATACTTCAACTTCGAAGAAGACCCGCGCATACATCCTCTGTTCGACGGCGTACTCGATCCTGCCCGCATAATCAAAGAATTGGGACTCGTACGTGAAAAGAAGATAGAGCCGGGAAAGACGCTGGTGATATTCGATGAGATACAGGACTGCGGCCGCGCGCTGACCTCAATGAAGTACTTCTGCGAGAAATCACCCGAATATCACATTGCGGCCGCAGGGTCACTGTTGGGCGTGCGCATGTCAAAACCTCATTCATTTCCCGTCGGTAAAGTGGACAAGATCAGGATGGGGCCGATGAATTTCAAAGAATTCCTGATAGCCTCCGGCAGAGAGATGACGGTCGGGAACATCGCGGCCGGAGGAGAGGTATCCGAACCAATAGCAGATATGCTGTGGGACATCCTCAAAACATACCTTGTGGTGGGCGGGATGCCCCGGGCAGTGAGTACATGGATAAGAACAGGCGACATCGCCGCCGTTGAAAAGATACAGGACAGCATCCTGAACGAGTATGAGATGGACTTTTCCAAGTATGCGGAGGCCGAGCATTCCAAACTCTCTGCGATATGGTCATCCATACCCGCCCAACTCTCCAAGGACAATTCCAAGTTCATGTTCGGCCACGTCAGAACCGGTGGGAGATCAAGAGATCTGGAAGATGCACTGTGGTGGCTCGTCAATGCGGGCCTGGTCCACAAAGTGGATCTTGCAGAAAGGCCTGAAGTTCCCATATTCATCAACGCAGACGCATCCCACTTCAAATTATACATGTCCGACGCAGGACTCCTGAGGAGAATGGCAGGCATTCCGCCCGGTTTCACATTCGTTGACGGTAAAGACAACGGATTGTACAGAGGAATGGCCGCAGAGAATTTCGTAATGTGCGAACTTGCTTCATACGGCCTGAAGCCGTGCTACTGGAGGTCGGGCGGAAGGGCAGAGGTCGACTTCATAATCCAATCAGGCTCCGACGTGATACCCATCGAGGTAAAAGCAGGCAATTCAAGCCACAGCAAAAGCCTGAGCGAATACATCCTGCGCTATTCTCCGAAGACGGCAGTGATAACGTCAATGGAGCGGGCAGAGAAGAGCGATGCGAGATCCGTGCCGATGTACGAACTTTGGAGTTTCCTCCAGGGGCTTCAACGCTGAGGCCGCCGGGCCGTTCCAATGGCTTTCAGCCCGAGGTCTGACGGTTTTGACGCCTGCACTGCCATGAAAGAGAACG
>JAITQH010000003.1 GCA_031288985.1 Candidatus Methanoplasma sp.
ACATGAACATTCAGGCATTGGTGAAGCTGTCCGACGCGGGAACGGTGGAGGCCGATTGGAGCGATGACCGCGTGACCGTCACCGCATCGGGCATCGGAGGAAACGTCATGAGCAACATAGATCCGTTCATCGGCGGCGTGAGCGGTTCGGACATATCGGTCAAGATCACAAAGACGGCCGGAAGGGTGGTCCTTGATATGCGGTCGACGTCCGGAGATCTGATCGAGAGCCTGGAATCCGCCCGCGATGAGAACGGCGGACTTCGGATCGACGTACAGGGAGGGCGCGACCCAATAATCCTTGACGGCTCGGAGGTCGAGGGGATAATCAACGTCATCAAAAGGGGGATCGGTCCGTGAATCCCACCCTCGGCGACGAATTCCGCATCAGGGAATCGGTCGGCGGGTTCACCAAGGCGCTGAGCGCGGCAGTCATCCTGATAATATCCGGACTGCTGTTCGCACTGCTGTTCACGGAGGTCGGAGAGGACGCGGACATCTTCGAGTTCGGTCTGGCGCCTTACCTGATCCGCTTCCTCATCGCCTGCTTGGCGGTATGCATACTCCGTTTCTGCGGGTCGTTCTATCCGCCCGGCGGCAGACCCCGGCTCATACTTAAACTCGCCGCCCGCGCGGTTGCGCTTGCGGCGTTGTGGACGATCACATCCGGAGGAAACGTCGATCTCGACGTAGCCCGCGCGGTCGGACTTGCATCCGACTATATGGCGGATCTGTCCGTGAACGTCCGCGTCGGCCTGCTGTGGTTCGACGTCATCCTGTCGGTCATAATGCTGATAGGCTGTCTGATCCCGATCGGGGAGTACAAGGACGGCCGCGGGGCGTATCTGAACGAACACCCCGTCTACGACGAGCGCCCGACGGTGTACACTAGGCACTGACCTCAACCGAGCGCCGAGCGTATGCGGGACACGTCGTGCACGCGCAGGATGTCCGCCCCGCTTTCCGAAGAGGCCTTTGCGGCCTCTGCGGTCGCATCGTCAGGGTCCATGCCCGGGAACCCATGGGCAAGGAATCTTTTCCTCGACGGCCCTATGAGGACGGGGAACCCGCAGGAGAAGTGATCCGAGCCGCGTACGATCTGCATGTTCTGCTCCGGGGTCTTGCCGAAGCCGACCCCCGGATCGAGGATTATTTTGTTCCTTCCGACCCCTGCTTCGATGGCCGCCAGAGCTTGGCCTGCAAGGAATCTTTTGATATCGGGGAGCGCAGGATCCGCCATCACATCGGAAGCGAGGGTCTTCGGGGTTCCGTGCATATGCATTATGACGACCTCGGCCCCGGACGAAGCGATCAGTCGGATCATCCGTTCGTCCGTCAGTCCGCATATGTCGTTGACGATCTCCGCTCCGGCGTCCAATGCCGCCTCTGCCGTCTCCGGCCTGCGGGTGTCCACGGAAATGGGAATGCTCAGGGACGGAGCGACTTCGCGGATCACGGGAATTATCCTTTCCGATTCGGTCCTCGCCGCGACGGGGTCGGAGCCGGGACGGGTGGATTCTCCTCCTATATCGATGATGTCGGCTCCTGCGTCCGCAAGTTCGAAAGCATGTCTTACAGCATCCTCGGCACTAAGAAACATCCCCCCGTCGGAGAACGAATCGGGAGTGGCATTAAGGATCCCCATCAGGAAAGGAGGGGAGCCCGCAGACCTGTGCCAGCGGGTCATATCGCCAGATGGCTGTCGACCAACTCGACCAGATCGGCGATCTTTACGCGCCTGTCGTTCTTGGATGAACCGAGGTTCGTGACGCAGAACGGGCACGTTGTTACGATCGTGTCTGCGAACGCGGCCTCGTCAAGCCTTGAGGAAGCGATCTTCGCCGCCTCTTCGGGGTATGCGGCCCGGACTCCTCCGCCCCCGCCGCAGCAGTGGCTCGCGGCGCGGTTGTACTCCATCTCCCGGTAGTTCACGCCGGGGAACTTGTTGATGACCTCCCGGGGGGCGTCATAGACGCCGCAGTGCCTTCCGAGATGGCACGGGTCGTGGTATGTTATCACGCCGTCCAGCGGCGAGAGCTTAAGGTCCTGCTTCGCAAGGAACTCGCTTATGTGAACGACCTCGAACGGAACGTCCACGAACTTGGGATACTCGATCTTGAACATCCTGTAGCATCCGGCGCAGGACAGCACGAGCGTCTTCACGCCAAGGCTCCCGATGGCCGCGACGTTCCTTTTCATCAGTGCCACGACCTCTTCCTCGTCCACCCCTATCCTCTGAAGGACCGAACCGCAGCACACCTCGTCCACTGTGGTGAAGTCGATGCCCAGCTTCCGTAATATCGACATTGCGGCTCTTGCGGTGTCCTTGCTGCGGTACGCGGCGGTGCATCCCGCAAAATATCCTATATCGGCGGCATGCGGTTTCATGCCGAGCGCGTCCGCGGCGGGGCCTTTCTCGCCGTACGGGTTGCCGTTCTTTTTCACGCTTTCCGCCATGGATCTGTGCTTCGGAAGCATCAGGCCGTTCTTCACCAGATCCGCGCGGCACATCTCTATTATTCCGACGATGTCCACCTTTGAAGGGCATCTCCTCACGCAGTCGGCGCAGGGGGTGCAGGTGGAGATGTTCTCCACCACCGAGCCGTCGGCCTCGATGTCTCCGTTGAGCAGCCCGTACGTCAGCGCTATGCGCCCTCTGGAGAGGGCGGAGTCCCAACCTATCGCTTTGAACGAAGGGCATACGCTCTTGCAGAACCCGCACATGGTGCATGTGTTCAGCGCGCCCTTCACTTTTTCTATCCTGTCCGCTTCGAATCTGCTCATTCTATCACCTTGGGTATCGTGACGCTTCCGTCCATCAATATGAGGAATTCCGCATCGGGCTTCTGCTCCAGCGCCGTGCGGACCGCCTCCGCCACCGACGGGAACGGAGTGATGTTCGCGGAGCGGATGATCTCCGGATCAAGATCCGTGACCGCCCATATCTCCGCCCATATGGCTATCTCGGCCATCTTGGCCGCCTTGTGGTATCCGAGTCTGTACTCTGCCTTGAGGTTCTCGAGCACCTGTTTCGGATCCTTTGAAGATGAAAGCTGCGTCAGGAACGCGGAGTGGCCGATGCCCTCTCTGCATTTGGACACCATCAGGATCTTGCCGCCCTCCTTAAGGGCCCATTTGCCGTTGTCCAGGGCCTTCTGCGACTGATAGAGGTCGACGTCCATGGGGTACGGGGCGACCGATATGACGACGTCCGCCTTCCGGGGTATAGGCACGGAGAAGACCTCGTTGGCCCATTCCACCGCCCTGTCGAAGGCGGGGTTCAGACCGCCCGACGCAACCTTGTAGATGTTCTGATGTCTGTCCAACACCATCTGTATGGAGAATATCTCCTTGCCTTTGACCACTTCGAGCGCGTCCATCATGTCCTCGTGCACCGGGTTCCCCGACAGTGCCAGCGACTGAGCCTCTCTGTTCATGGCCAGTTTGTGGTTGGCTTCCACGGTCCTATAGGACGCGACCCCGGGAAGGAACGATTTGCGCCCTCCGGTGTATCCTGCGAAATAGTGGGGCTCCACGCTTGTTATGATCACAAGACGGTCGGCCTCCACGGCGATCCTGTTGACCTCCATGGGAGTCCCGTTCTTGGATGTGCCAAGGTTGATGCATTCGGATGTCTTGGAATCATGGCATATGATGCGATCCTTCAGCTCGGAGTAATGTCCGCCGAAGACGAAGTCGTACTCCTCGGGAGTCATGTCCCTGTGCGTCCCCGTAGCGACGAGATACCTTGCCTTCCTGAGATCCATCCTCTTGGACAGGGCGTGGAGCACCTTTGCGGTGGGAGTCGGCCGGGTGCCGTCGTTCACGATGAAAACGACATCCTTCCCTCCGGCCAGGAAGTCGTCCAGAGACCTGTATCCGATAGGATTGTCGATGGACTCGTTGATGATTTCGTCCGGGTCATCGCAGCGCACATCCTTGGGATAGAACGTGCCTATGTAGTTCCCGTCCGGTATCTCGGCCCTCTGAAATCCATCCTTTCCATATTTCACATCGATAATCATGCGACGCCCTTTCTTTCTGAATAATTCGCACCTATATTAATGTATGACGCACGAGCACGCAGCGCGCGGAATGTGCGCCGAAAG
>JAITQH010000024.1 GCA_031288985.1 Candidatus Methanoplasma sp.
ATCACGCAGTGATAAAACTCCCGGCCGTCTCGGCCGGGATCCTTTTCTTCTCAATTCATCATTGATTCCAATTTTGACAGGACATCCTTTGGATCCTTCCCCAAGATCCTGACGGAGGAGCCGTTCTTTTGTGCGTCGAACAGCACATCCGGAATATCCTTTCTTCCGGTCAGCGCGTCCTTGGTGGCCGCCGCCCATGTCCTGTCTCCCTTGCGATTGAGCCTCGCGACCGTCAGCCCCACTTCCTCCATGACGTCAAGCGTGTCGGCGGACGCCGCCATGTCCATGACGCAGCGGACATCATGGAACTTCTTCATGACCTCCAGTATGACATACGCCAAATGATCCGCCGCGCCGTATTTGGCGGGGCCGTTCTTCGTAAGAATGCCGTTTCGTATCGTGATCCTCTTCTCCACCGCGGCGATGTCTTCCGGCCCCGACGCGCCGGGCTTCGCGAACGCTATGTTGAAGCCGTTCTGCGGGACGAACCGATGAGGGAGCATCTCCGTCAGACGGTCTGCGGCGCTCTCCACCTCGTCCGTCACCCCGAACCTGTCGCCTGCGCCGCCGTACAGCGTGTTGACGACGACCTCTCCCCTTCCCACCGCATACTGCGCCGCTATCGACCTCTGTATCGCCTGCCTCGACCTCAGGACCGCATTGACGAGATCGTCCCCCTTGGCCATGTGCGCCGCGATGAGCGCCGACAGCGTGCATCCGCTGCCGTGCCCCGCCTTGTCGAGCCTGGGATTCTTCAGCACCGTGAACTCGGACGAGAGATACAGATAATCGATCACATTCTTGGAGTCCATGTGCCCTCCTTTCAGGAGGACCGAGGATCCCTGCTTTCCTATGACCTCGCATGCCAGCATGGCGTCGTCCTCGTCATGTATCTTCATGCCCGAAAGGATCTCCGCCTCCGCCCTGTTGGGCGTCACGAGTTCGCACGCCGGGATCAGCTTCTTCCGCATGGCCGCAGTCAAGTCGCCCTCGCACAGCGAGTCCCCCACGGTGGCGGCCATTACCGGATCCACGATCAACGGCATGTCGCGATCCTCGAACGCGTCCGTCACGACGCCGATTATCTCGGCGTCATACAGCATCCCCGTCTTCACGGCCTCTATCCTGCAATCCGTGAGAACGGCGTCAAGCTGCGCCTTCACGATCTCCGCCGGGATGGGGAATATCCTGCTGACCTTCAACGTATTCTGGGCTGTCACCGCCGTGACGACCGTGGCCGAGTGGACGCCGACGGACGCCATGGCCCTCACGTCGGCCTGGATGCCGGCGCCTCCGACAGAATCCGAACCCGCCACGGTGAGTGCTGTTTTCATTGTATCCGAATATGATGTTTTCTATATAAAATAAAGAGAAAGCACGGACGCAAAGCAGGTATTGCGCCGCGCCCGCACGGGAGGCGTCAACGGTCTTCGAGAAGCCAATCGTACAGATTTACTATCTCTATCCCATTTTCAGATCCGAGGCCCAAGCGATCCATTGTGATGATCGTCTTCCTGAAATTGTCCCTGATGCCGTTCAGCGGCCTCAGCTCGCGCTCTTTGGTTCTCTCGGACATCAGCGTCATGGACACCTGATAGTATTCGGCGCCATCTCCCCTGAGTGCTGTGAAATCCACTTCATAATCGCGGAAACAGCCCACCCTCACGGTGTATCCGCGTCGGATCAGTTCCAAGAACACCACATTCTCCAGAGGTCTGCTTATGTCCGTCCCCCTCGCCCCTTTCAACGCCGAATTCCTGAGGCCGAGGTCGGAAGCGTAATACTTCCCGTTGGTGTTCAGAAGCTCCTTTCCAACGATGTCGTACTTCTCAGCGTGGTAGAACAGCAGGGCCTCCTCCATCTTATCGATGTATTTGTTGGCGGTCGACGGACTGACGCCGGCGCCTTTTGCGATGTTGGCGACGTTCGTCGTGTTGCCGATGTTGGAGTAGAGGAACCGAGATATAGATTTGATCTTGGACACGTCGTCCGTCTTCAGACGGGCCAGGATGTCCTCTACGAGTACGGTGTTGAACGTGCCTTCGAGATAGCCGTCGCAGAATCTCTCCCCTCTTTCCGGATCGGCCTCCGGAAGGGAGCCGAACCTTAGATACTCTCGGAATCTGAGGTCGAGATCGTCCGACGGATGCAGCTCGAGATATTCCTTGAAGGACAGCGGAAGCATCCTTATCTCCACGAATCTCCCGGATATGTGCGTCGTCAGTTCCGTCGACAGCAGTTTGGAGTTGGAACCGGTTATGTACACGTCGCAGTTCTTCATTGTGCACAGCGCCGCAATGCTCTTCTCCCATCCCTCCACATTCTGTATCTCGTCCAAGAACACGTACGTCGGCCTGTCCTTGGGGATCTTCTCCCCGATCAATCTGTTCAGATCGGCGGACGTTTTGACCTCCTGACCTTCCAAGGCGTCAAAATTCAGGAAGAATATTTCATCGTCCGAAACGCCGGAATTCCTCAGATCGTCCATATATTGGTCCAGAAGCGTGGACTTCCCGCAGCGCCGCATCCCCGTCACCACTTTGACGACCCCCGCCGCATCCTTTCCGGCGTGCAGCAGCTCGAGATATCGGGTTCTTCTGACGATCTTCACCATGCCGCATATATCCGCGACTGAGTAGATAAATATTTAGTGCAATGAATTTTTTAGGGGAATTGTTGTAAAATATTCATTGCAATGAATTTTTAACAAGGGCCTGCCGCCGGGTTTGTGCTAAACAGAGTTAAATAAACGCTTATACTACGTGAGGACGATGAAGATCTTCAGCGTCCATTTTGTTCTGAAGGGAAAGTCTGACTACAAGGATCTGGCGCCTGTGTTCCCGAGCATGCTCGCGGCGCTCCTGGAGGAGATAGGACAGATGCCGGAAGAGGAGGAGATATTCCAGATGTTCGTTGAAATGAACGTCTTCGACCTCGAACGCAACCACAAGCCCGAAGGATACAACCGCAAGGGCAAGATGAGGCTCATATTCCCGACCGACCGCAAGGAATTCTATCTCAAGGCGTACAACAAGGCCACCGATCTGACCAAGATGAGAGATGTTTTCAAGGATATCCTCACCTCCGCAGGGATAAAATTCGATGTGGTCGATAACGACCGGGCCGATTTCGATTAAGAAAATTTATTCTTATTTTGCTTATTTTCTTGAATTTGAACATAAAATTCAAGGTTTTTATTCATATTTTACTAATTTCATCAATTGCTGATATATACTTACAACAAGAATCGTCATTCCACAGTTGTCTGATAGATATAGGGCAACATACAGAGGAATAACAAATGGGAATACTTTCAAAAGGCAAAGGGGACGACGCTCCCGGAAAGATCGAGAACATACCGACGGGACCGAACAACCCGAAGAAGCTGGGTTTCGACACCCTTCAGATCCACAGAGGTCAGGAGGCCGCCGGACCCAATGACGAGAGGGCGGTGCCCATCTACCTGACGACGTCGTACGTCTTCAAGGACAGCAAACAGGCGGCGGACAGGTTCGGACTCAGAGAGGGCGGAAACATATACGGCCGCCTGACCAACAGCACCCAGGGAGTCCTGGAAGAGCGCATCGCCGCCCTTGAGGGCGGATCTGCGGCGCTGGCGGTCGCATCCGGTGCGGCCGCAGTAACATACACGATCCAGAACCTCGCCAACAGCGGCGACCACATCGTGGCCGCGAACAACCTCTACGGCGGAACATACAACCTCCTGTTCCACACGTTCCCCAGACTTGGGATAAAGACCACCTTCGTGGACCCGAGCAACCTGAAGAACTTCGAGACCGCCATAAAGCCCAACACGAAGGCGATCCTGATAGAGACGTTCGGCAACCCCAACTCCGATATAATTGACGTAGACGCGATTGCGGAGATAGCGCACAAGAACAAGATCCCGCTGGTCGTCGACAACACATTCGCGACGCCCTACCTCTTCAGACCGATAGAGCACGGCGCGGACATCGTCATCGAATCCGCAACGAAGTTCATCGGTGGGCACGGCGTCGTCCTCGGCGGACTGATCATCGAGGGCGGCAACTTCGACTGGGAAGCCAGCGGCAAGTTCCCGCTGCTCGTGGATCCCGACGCAAGCTACCATGGCGTGAGCTTCTGGAAGGCTCTCGGCCCCGCTGCGTTCGTGACGAGGATCAGAGCAGTCATCCTCCGCGACACCGGATCGGCAATCTCGCCGGTGACCGCATTCTCGCTCCTTCTGGGCCTGGAAGACCTGTCCCTCCGCGTGGACCGCCACACGGAGAACGCACTCAAGGTCGTGGACTACCTCAGCAAACACTCCAAGGTCACCAAGCTGAACCACCCGGCCCTCAAGGACCACCCCAGCCACAAGCTCTACGAGAAATACTTCCCGGAGGGCGCGGGGTCGATCTTCACCTTCGACATAAAGGGCGGAGAGGCAGAGGCCAAGAAGTTCATCGACAGCCTCGAACTCTTCTCGCTCCTGGCGAATGTGGCGGACGTGAAGTCGCTGGTCATTCACCCGGCCACGACGACGCACTCTCAGCTCACATCCGAAGAGCTGAAGGAGCAGAACATACACCCGAGCACCGTTCGCCTGTCGATCGGAACGGAGAACGTCAAAGACATCATCGCCGACTTGGAGCAGGCCTTCGGCAAGATCTGAGCGGCCCGTCCTCCTAGGACCTTACCATAAACCCTTTACTCCCCCTTTATGCCGGGGGGAGATCCATTCTGTCACCTTTGGATCCAATACCGGCATTTCTTTTTCTTTTCATTCTCTGCGCATCATGCATCGGATCTCCGGTCGAGTGTTCGATTCACCGTTTGTCAGGGGGTCTCAACCGATCTCGGAGACTTCTGCGGCGATGGCCTTGGCATACGCCAAGGCATCTTTCACTGTCGCCGCCGGCGGCCGCATATCGTCATATCTCGAGAGAGCCTCAAATGATGTCAGCATCGTCGCCTGCCATGTATATTTCTTTGACAGATCCTTGTTCGGCAGAAGTTTGAGAAGAGTCTCGATGTCATGAGTGCGCGGGCATCTTATCTCAGAACGAGAAGCTTCGATCTTATGCTTTTTCCGACATATCGCGATGTATGATATGCCACTATGCCGATCATGCGTCCGTCTTCCGCTCCGGAAGATGTTCCGCGGCGCGGAGGTCTTCCTCCGCCCTTTGCCACAACCCTAGGGTTGATTCAGGCGGAGCCGTAAACCACAACTCCCGTACGAACTGCCTCATATACGACTGTGGAAAAATCATCGCGCCTTTCTTCGAACTCCTCCGGAGTGTACACAAGCAGAACCATGGGGAAGTCCAGGATGCCCAATGAGAAACGAACCTCCACGGTGCGGTCGAACCTTGGCAGGTCGGAGTCCATGACTACGATCATGTCAAGATCGCTGTCGTCGTCCGTTCCTTTGGCTACCGCGCCGAAGATGATTATGGCCTTCGGATCGTAATCCTCGACTATCCTGCGGACGACCCGGTCGATCTGCTTCTTCTCTATCGCCATGGTCTGTGCATTGCCGTCCGTGTTTAATGGATTCTTCCCGGCGGATCTATGCAATGTCCTATGCCTTTCACTCCGACCCGCCCAGAAGCTCGTCCCAGCAGCCCTCTATGAACTGCGTCTCCTGCCTCACGACGGCGTCCCTTGCCATCAGTTGGGATATGATCTCCGATATCTGCGCGTCCGTGGACGAGGACGACGTGCCGCCCCTGCTGCCGCGCCTTTCCACGCACGCCCTGACGGGAAGCACGTCGAACACATCGGAATCTATCTTGTCCGAGAATGCCCTCAGCCGCTCCAGGGTGAGCTCCTCCAGCTTTCTGTTCTCGGCTATGCAGCTCCTCACCGCTTCGCCGACTATGCCGTGCG
>JAITQH010000032.1 GCA_031288985.1 Candidatus Methanoplasma sp.
AGAAAACAACCATTAAATATTACCGCTCTCTATCGAGGCTCAAAGCCCTGGTAGTGTAGCGGCCTATCATGGGGCCCTGTCGAGGCCCCGACACGGATTCGAATTCCGTCCAGGGCGCATTCATTTTCTGAATGCGACCGTCACGCTCTTATCTTTCTGACGCTTCGCCTTCTCATGGCTTTTGACGGCAGATGCGGGATCGTCGAGATCGACGATGATTCGAAGGTTGTTGAGTTCGACGTATACAGGCTCAAAAAGATATCGGGAACAAAACTGGCGCCCATACTTGACGCGAGTCCGTACTCCTCCCCCTTCAAGGTCGCCTGCGAGTTGGCGGGACTCTATCCCGGCGACAAAGCGAACAAATACATCGATGCGGGCAACATCTTGGAGCCGGTGATCAGAGATCACCTTAGCAAAAGCCGCCGTCCGGCTCTCGCAGACGCGTTGGGCCTCCCCTGCGACGCTCCGATATCGGTCGAGGAGCCTGCGGAGAAGGAGAAGTGCGGATACGACCACTTCCACAACGAAAAGCTCTTTGGGGGGCTTGTCGACGGATACATCAAGGTTGGAAACTTATGAGACTCGATCCTGGAGATCAAAACGTCCGGCGACCGCTCCAAATGGGACGACGGGGCCGGCGGATTCACGAACGTGCCTCCGGAGTACATGCTGCAGGCCTCCCTTTACGCCGAACTGTCGGGGCTCGACAGGATCGTATTCCTGGTCGGATTCCTTGAGAGCCATGATTATGACAGGCCCAAGAGCTGGGCGCCGTCCGAAGAGAACACGAAGATCATCGTGAAACAGAAATTGGACATGGCAGAGCCCATGAAACAGGCCGAAGCTTGGTACAACACGTACATAAAAGGCGGATACACTCCCGAATGGACCGACCGCGATGCGGATATCGTCAAGTATCTCAAAGCCTACAAGCCGAAATGAGCAATCGCGTCCTTGCGACGGCGAACTTTAATAAATCCTCCTTCATGGATTATGCCGGGGATTAAAAATGAAGGGGGATCGGCGCGCCGGATCAAAACTCTCGCTGTTGGCCGCGGTGTTAACTGCAGTTTTGTTGATTCCGGCGGCAATGCCTGCATCAGGGGAGCCTCCCGGCGATGCGATCCATATATCCGATGCGGACGACCTCATGGACGTTAACGGGCTGCTCAGCGCGTCATCTCCGTTTGCAGACGATCTGTCCAAGTATTATGTCTTGGACAAATGATATCGACATCACAGGGATGGACCTCAACGGAGGCGCCGAAATGACGGTGGAGGCTTCCGCCGGGGCGGAGAAGCTGATGGACGACTACGGCGTGTTTGGGATCGCGGGCCTCTTCTTTGCGTACTGGATCGCAGGAGATTGGACGGAAGCCATAATCCCCGTGATAACGATCATACCCGCAAAATTCGGCCTCGTGTCCTGATCGCCCTTCGCATGTATAACCGAAAGTTCTTTTTATCATGCTTAAGAATGCGGTGTCATGCGCTGGATGCTCAGAAGCAAGATTCACAGGGCCGCCGTCACAGAGACGCGGCTCGATTACGAAGGAAGCATCACAGTGGACGCAGATCTCTTGGACAAGGCGGGGATCTGGGTCGGTGAAAGGGTGACTGTCGCCAACGTCAACAACGGCGAGCGTTTTGAGACCTATGTGTTCCGCGGGGAGCCGGGAAGCGGCATCGTCGCGTTGAACGGCGCGGCGGCCCGCCTGTGCGCAAAGGGCGACAGGATCATAATCATGGGCTACGAACTCACTGATGAACAGATGCACGCAAAGGTCGTTCTCGTGGATGAGTGCAACCGCGCCGTGAAAGAGTTAGAGTACTGATGTATCGGATATTCTCCGACGGGGGATCCAGAGGGAATCCGGGGCCTTCCGCGTTTGCCATCGTCGTTACCGAGAACGGACGCACAGTGCATGAACATTCGGAATTTTTGGGCGTCAACACCAACAACTATGCCGAGTATCGGGGTCTCATCGCCGCAATAACCAAAGCGATCGACCTCGGCGCAGAGGAGGTCGAGTTCATCCTGGATTCGGAACTCGTCGTGAAACAGATGAGAGGGGAATACAAGGTCAGGAACCCGAACATCTCGGGACTCCACCGGGACGCGAAGGCGCTGGCATCCCTGATACCTTCGGTCAGGTTCACCAACGTCAGGCGGTCGGAGCAAATGATACCGCGCGCCGACGCCCTTCTGAACGCAGAACTTGACGCCCGCCGATGATCAGCCTTTGATCGCGGACGCCAGGTCGCATATCCTTACCAATGACTGCTCGCCCGTGGACATGTTCCTGAGGGTGACGGATCCTTCCTCAAGCTCCTTCGGACCGATTATGACCGCATAACGCGCACGGGCGGACGCGGCGTATTTGAGCGCCTTGGCCATCTTGCGGCCCATTATGTCCACATCCGCCGATACATTTTTGGAACGCAGGTCTCCGACGATCTCGAACGCCTTCATCCTTGCCTCCTCGGAGACGTAAAGGACGTAGGCGTCTATGCCGTCGTGAACGAAGGGGATGCCTTCGCGCTCCATGGCCAGGAGTATCCTGTCGAATCCTATCGCAAATCCTGTGGTGAAGACCTTTTCCCCGCCGAACAGCTCCGACAATGTGTACGAACCTCCTCCGCATATCTGCTTCTCCGCCCCCAGCACCGGCGCCTCCGCCTCGAAGACCATGCCCGTGTAGTAATCGAGCCCCCTGACGACCCCCAGGTCGATCTCGATGCCTTCGACCCCCATGGCAGTGAGGATGTCCAGCACTTCTTTGAGATATGCTCCGGCATCTCCCTCTATCTTTGAGAGGACCTCCGGCCCTCCCACGGTCTCCGTAATGTCTATTATGCTGCCGATGTCCGCATCTTCCACGCCGACAGAGGCAAGGATCGATCTTGCCTCGTCGTAGAGTTTCTTGTCCAGCTTCTGGAGGACCTCTGCGAACCTCTCGGCAGGGACCTTTGCATCGGACAGCTTTTGTCTCAGAACTCCGATGTGGCCTATCCTGAGCTTATATTCCTTCAACCCCAGCGCTTTGATCATTGCCGCCGCCGTGGCTATGACCTCTGCGTCGGTCTCCGGTGCGGCGCTGCCTATTATCTCTGCTCCGAATTGGAAGAACTCGCGGTATCTTCCGCTCTGCGGCCTCTCGTATCTGAAGCATTGGCCGAAATAGAAGATCTTTATCGGTTTGGGATCGTTGCTCATTCCGTTAACGAACATTCTCACGGCGGGAGCGGTCATCTCCGGCCTCAGCGCCAGCTCTCTGTCCCCCTTGTCCCTGAACGCATACAGTTCATTCAGGATGTTCGGCCCGGAACGCAGTATGAACAGTTCCGCCTCTTCGAATATCGGCGTCTCCGTCTCTCTGAACCCGAAGGTGCGTGCGGTGTCCCTGAGCACGCTCTCGTAGAACCTTCTCCTCTCCATCTCATCGGGAAGGAAATCCCTGGTACCGCGCGGACACTGAATCATGCCCGCTCATGATGCGGAACGATAATAAAACTGTCGCAGAAGTCTTCCCGCGCCTCGAACCTTCGGGGGAGCGTTTCTGCTTCGATCGTTCATTCCGTCTGTCAGGCTTGAAGGAGTCTTTGGAACCGCGGCCCGACATCAGGCAGGACGCTGTTGCTTTCTTGCACCCTGCTCCAAATAAGCTGCACCCAACTGTCAAGTTGAAGCCGGGCGGCAGTGGAGTAGTAATAGAGAGTAATAGAGTAGTAATAGAGTAGTAATAGACCTTTGATTTCCGCTGTGACCCCTGTTAAACACTCAAAAACTAATGAAAATCGTAAAAATACATATTTTTCAGGGCATATATGGTCGTAAAACGGTGGTCATTTTATCCAAATAAAATTAATGATTCCATATGCTGGCTAGTAATAAAAATAAAAACAATTAAATATGATAGTAATAGTATAACGATTGCAGTAATAAATAATTTTCAAAGGAGAAATTATCATGGCCAACCTTGAATTGGATGAAGTGGCAGATATATTCGAGACCCTGCGCAAAGAACGGGAGTCGGAGACCATAGAGTTCAAGGAAGCGAAGAATAATTTTGATTTTGATGATCTGGGAAGATATTTCTCGGCCCTCAGCAACGAAGCGAGTCTTCGCAAAAGACCGTACGGATGGCTGGTGTTCGGAGTCGACGATGAGGGGAATCCCGTCGGCACATCATATCGTACCGACAGGAAGGGCCTGGACAATCTGAAAACGGAGGTTCGGAACAGAATCAATGACTTTTCCACTTTCACAGACATATACGAGTTATTCCCCGACGGACGGCGGATAATAATGTTCCAAATTCCCGCTGCGGGGCGCATTCCTGTGGCATGGATGGGATCCGCGTATGGGCGTGAGGGCGATTCCATCACCAACCTCAGCGATCAAAAGATGAGAAAAATAGTTGAGAATGGGACTGACGATTGGTCGGCCCGCATTTGCAAAGGGGCAACGATGTCCGACCTCAGCGGAGCCGCAATAACTGCCGCAAAGAAGATATTTGCGCAGAAAAATGTCGGAAGGGAGTATACGGCCGATCTGCTCATCGCCGATGATTCTACATTTCTCCTCAAACTCGGGTTGATGACGGAGGGATCCCTCACTAACGGCGCCATGGCATTATTCGCATCCCCTGATGCCGCGTCAAAGGTCGATCCCGCCCCCGAAGTCGCTTGGATACTTAGGGACAGGAACGGAGAGACCATCTCAGGAGAGGTATTCAGAGGGAGTCTTCTGCTCGGCATGGAACACGCCCTCGCCCTTGTCCGAAACCCCCGCTACATATATGCCGTTGACCCGGACAGCACCAATACCATCGAAACGAATAGATATGACATGAATGTGCTGCGCGAGATCTTCTTCAATGCCATCGCCCACCAAGATTACACAATAAAGGGACGCATAAACCTTATAGAGACAGAAATTGGCATGGACATCATCAATCCCGGCGACTTTCTGCCCGGTTCGGTGGAGGTTCTCCTCGGCAGCGGCTACATGCCTCCGTATTATCGTAATCGTCTTCTGACCACAGCTATGAAAAGCATCGGAATGATCGAAACGTATGGGGGAGGGATCATGAGGAGGATGAGGGTGCAGAAAGACCGGTATATGCCTCTGCCTGACTATAATTTGGGCGATAAAACTGTGGGTGTGCATATATATGGAAATATCATCGATCAGAATTACTCGATGACCCTGTTCGCCAGCAGAGATATGGATATCCGCACCGCATTCCTTTTGGACAGGGTGCAGAAAAGATTGCCGATATCGAGTGCGCAGTCAGAGGAACTGTCGGTCAAAGGATTTGTGGGAGGGAAATGGCCTGCCATCCATACCGCTCCCCCGGGCAGAGACGCCAGCGCGAAAGCCGATATGATGGAGAAGGCAAGAACAAAGGGGTACGAGGGCTGCATCCTTTCTCTGATAGCCGAGACGGGAAGCGCAAACCGCAGCGACATCAACGAATTGATGCTGGGCATGCTGCCTTCCGGCATGACCTATGGGGAAAAAGAAGTGCGCATCCGGAACATAATAGCCAAGATGTCCCGCGAGGGAAAGATCGTCAATACCGGGGGGAGGAGAATGCCCAAGTGGATCCTCGGGGACGCCGCACGTTCCCGCATGCCTCGGTCCTGAGTGCGGACGCTCTTCCGCATCAGCGGGGGGTGAAGAATTCTCTGCCGCGGATCATCAGATCGGTGAACCCGTCCGGATGGCCGCTGAGGGACGCTTCCCTTACGTCTTTGACCGCTTTGGAGAATTCTTCCCACACCTTGCCGCTGCGGGAGTTCAGATGCTGTATCTCGTAGTACAGGGCCGGATCCTCCAAGGCCACGGATTCGTTCGTATCCACGTTCTTCCTGAATGTTGTGGACGCCACTGACATGAACTCTTCGAAAGGTATGCCGCTTCTCTCCAGAACCGTGAAGAATGCTATGTTGACCGCATGGCTCAGCCCCAGGACGTACGACATGTAGCGGTCATGCTCCTCCACGGGCATCGCGACTATGTTCGCTCCCCTTCCCTCAAACAGCTCGCATGCCGTCCTCACCGCGTCTGCATTCCCGCAGCCGCACACTATCAGGTTGCGTCCGTACATCGATCTCGCACCGGGCCCGAACATCGGATGCACCGAGCACACACGGCGCCTTGCTCCCATATCCGCAAGCACGTCGATGAAGGGGGATTTGAGCGACGATATGTCGAATATCGTCTGATCTCCGCATATGCCGTCCAGTTCTTTCAGTATTCCGGACACGGAAGATATCGGAGTCGCTATTACAACGATGTCGCACTCGGCGGCGGCGGATATGCCGCGGCACCCCGGCGCCTTGTCCACGACGGTTACGGAATGCCCCGCCGCAGAAAAAAGATCTCCCAGCCATATGCCCATCTTCCCGCGTCCGCCTATTATGCATATCTTCCTGCTCTCGGAGGATGAACGGATCGGCTCGGCCTCGGCGGTTGCCTTTTTGAGCGCCTTCAGCACCGTTTCCGCTCCGTCGGGGCCCAATGCGGTCCCTTCGGCCGCTTTGCGGAACGCATCTGCGTCGATCCCTTCTTCTCCTCTAGCGGCGGCGGCCTCGATCCTTTCGGACATAAGCCTCAGTATCGTCCTGTCCATGTCTTCGATTTTCTTTTCGTGGCTTGCGGGTGTGGTCATATTATCGTGCTATATGTTAGCACGTAACACGCAATCGTATTTGAAATTTTTCCATAGATGCCACACCGCGGGACTCCGAATATGCACGCGGGTGAATGGCGCACCGCTGAAAAGGTATCGGCGCACTCATCTTCTGACTATGATCGTCAGGATGTCTTCGTCTTCCACGATGTGGTCCATTCCCACGGTCTGCCCGGGGAACTTGCCGCTTTTGCCCCAAACCATCGCATATCTGAAATTGTTCTTGAAATCGCGGTGTATGACCTCGCACACGTCTCCGACGTTGTTGCCCTTTTTGACGATGAGCGGCTCCTCCATGTCCGCTTCCTGGCCCTGCGGCTTCAGGTATATGCGGATCATCTCGATGGTGTCGTAAAGTTTCTGCTTCAGATCCTCTATGCCAAAACCGGTCGCCGCCGATACGGGAACGGTGACGTACTGCGAATGCATGGCCTGGACCGTCTCCAGCTGTCCCGGCTTGGCGAGATCCACCTTGTTTATCGCCATCACCGATTTTATGTACACCCTGTTGCCGGAAAGAACGTCCAGCATCTGCTCGACGTTTATGTCCTCCCTCACAACGATGGTTGCGTTTATGTGTCCGTAGGCTGCCGTCATGTCCTTTATCGTTTCGACGTCTATCTTCGTGAGTTTGACGGTGGGCTTGACGATTATCCCGCCCTGTCCGGATGTGGTGATGACCACATCGGGCTTCTTCTGATCCAAACGGATGGCGGCGTTGTAGAGTTCCTTCATCAGGACGTTCATGTTGGGATTGAATATGTCCACGACCATCAGTATGACGTCTGCGGCCCTGGCGGCGGCGATGACCTCTCTTCCGCGGCCCTTCCCTCTGGACGCGTCTTTTATCAGCCCGGGCATGTCCAGGATCTGTATCTTGGCATGGTTGTACTCCAGAACTCCGGGCACTACATCCAGCGTGGTGAAGTGATATGCTCCGACCTCAGACTTCGCTCCGGTCAGCTGATTGAGAAGCGTGGACTTCCCCACAGAGGGAAATCCCACAAGCGCGACCGTGGCGTTGCCTGCCTTCTTGACGTAGAACCCCTTGGTCGGCCCCTTGGATGACCGTCTTTTCTCGTCCTCGGCGGACAGGCGGGCTATCTTGGCTTTGAGCTTTCCAATGTGCGACTCTGTGGCCTTGTTGTATTTGGTATTGGAGATCTGATCCTCCAACTCCTTGATCTGCTCCTCTATTGTGGCCAAGATACACTCCGTTCCACCTATGGGGAACCCGTATATTATGCTTTTACAGACCGTCTGCGGCGGCCTCCCCCTAGGTTTCGGCTGCTCTGGCTCATATCGGATCGCGAGATCTGCGGCCTGCGATATGTTTTAATCAGTGATTCGCAATGCGACCGCATGGATGAGGCATCCGCACTCAGGAGACCGCTTAAGCTCACGCCTAAACAAATAGCCGTCACCCTCGCGGCGCTCATCATTTCTCTGGCGCTTACGCTTTCGGGATTCGGGGCGTCGTTCTGTTTGGGGATGCTGATCATCGCCGTCATCCTCTACATGGTCCCCAGGATGGCGGGCGCGACCGACGTCAGGCTGCTCGCGGGACTCGGCGTCGTGTTTTTCGTAAGCTCTGTGCTTTTGGGAGCGTTCGTCATGGCCCCCGGTTTCATCGACGGTATCAGCGGCACGCCGTCCGCCAACGATCATTTCGAGGATATCGAATACACGTTCGAGAACGAGGGACTCTCCGTGTCCGTCACAGTCATCGATGCGGACCTCAGCGGAAAAGATGTGTTCTACTACTACGGAAAGGTGTCGGGCATAGGGTTCGGCACCGTCAACGCCGCTTTGGACGAGAGCATCGCCCTGCCGTTGGACAGCGGGGCCACATACAAAGGGTTCGTGCCGCTTGATCCGTCGACGCTGTATGCGGGGCATATCGGTTTGTCCGAAGGCGGAAAGGAGACGGACGCGATCAGTTACAATTCGGTGCTGGTCGGCGCATTCGACGGGGACATCACCGGCCCTGCGCTGTACGGATGCGCCGTATCCGCAGTCTACATACTGCTGTTCTTCTTCATGATACTGGTCCTCTCGGGACTGATGAAATCAAGGCTGGAGAAGGCCCGCACAAAGCTGGAGCAGGAAGGGCGCCTCTATCCTCAGGGATACGGCAGGTGCGCACAATGCGGCGGCGTCGTCCTTCCCGGCGAGGTGAAATGCAGAAAGTGCGGGGCTTACATCGACCGCCCCGACGAGATGAGGCCGAGCAAAAAGGACTTCTTCGAGTGCTCCGAGTGCGGCGCAGAGGTCCCCCCGGAAGCGGAGTCCTGCCCCAGGTGCGGGGCGGCATTCGACGCAGAGGAGTCCGAGGTGACGCATGCCGACGGATCCGTCGAAGTGACGACTGCGACTTTCGAGTGCTCCGAGTGCGGCGCAGAGGTTCCCGAAGCCGCGGAATTCTGCCCGAAATGCGGATCTGCATTCGAGGAGTGACCGCATCGCGGGATGCCGAAGGTTTGGCGGATCGGCATCGCATGCATGTATTGCCGCCTGTCGCGCGGCCTGCGCCCGACCTCACGTTTATTTACAGCCGAAGATATCATGGCACATGCATCAGAGACCCGTGTTCCGGAGCAAGTTCGAGGCCAACCTCTGGAGGAGGCTGACCGCCGACGCGGGTCCGCAGTCCAAGAAGGGGGAGTTTTACGCCGATATCGCGGGGAGCATACTGAAACACGACGGCCCCGTTCATTCCGCAATACTTGTCGGGACCATCGAGAAGCTCCGCGAGGCCGACCATCCCAACTTTCAAAATATAATGCCTCAGCTTGTGGCCAAGAGCGGACGGGGGGACTGCGAACCATCCCTGGCCGCGGCCCTCATATTGCTGGACGCAGAGGATCCGGATGGCGCCAAGGCCGTGATGGGTGCGGTCAGAGGCTGCCGCAACATTCCTTTGTCCGCATGCGTCAAGGCGCGCATCGCCCTTGCGGACGGCGATCCCGCCAAAGCCAAGCGCGAACTCATGAGAGCCCGCTGCAGCGACCCCTCCTATCCCATGTTCTATGACCTCATCCAGCGGATGGAGCCTGCCGAAGGGTGGATGTACCGCAGAAACATCGAGCTGCTGGTCGCGGGGAAGGATGTACTGCCATGCGGCGAGAGCGGCCGCACGTCGGTCGCGGAATCTCTTTACGGCATTTACAGGGACTGGTACGGAGGCAGGAGGGACGAAGCCACCGGTCTGATGGTGGCCTCCGAGGAGTATCGGAACAAGAGTCCGGAGTTCGTGCTCGCCTCCGCCCGCATGTCCATGGACGAGAAGGATTGGCATTCCGCGCAGCGGATGTACGATCTTCTGCTGTCGAAGAGCAGCAACTGCGTTTACATCATATGCGAGGCGGCCCGCGCTTACGGCCTCGGAGGCGGCCATGAGAAGGCCCTCTCTCTGTACAAGGACGCGGAGGCCCTCGACCCCGCTTCCCGCACCGTCCTCGGAGGCCTCATCGACACGTTCCTCGCCCTTGGCATGACGGCCGAGGCGGCGCAGTGCGTTCATGATCTGTGCGGCTCCGAGACCGCCTCTGCCGACGACTTCTACGCCGGCGCAAGGGCGCTGATGAAGGC
>JAITQH010000033.1 GCA_031288985.1 Candidatus Methanoplasma sp.
CGGGGTTGGCAAGATCCCTGAGCGTCTTGGAATATCCGAGGACCAGGCCTATCGGAACAGCGGTTGCCAAGGCAAGCGCGAATCCCCTGACGAATGTCGTCATGCTTGCTTTGATGTAGCTTCCCAGGCTTATGCGCGTCATCCTGTCTCCGTGGAGATACAGGTCTATCAGCGCGTCAAGGGTCTTTTTTGGCGACGGCACGGACGGCGTGTCCGCCGCCGCGGATATGAACCACCAAATTAAAATGAATGCCGCCAGCGACACGGCCGCCAGCAGCAGGAGCCTTACGGCCCGGTGGAGTTTGTTGTTCTCATCATATCCTAAGATATCTTCACCCCTTGATCAGCCCGCTGTTGACCGTGCTTATTATGATCGGGGGCGAACCGAGTATCCCAATGTTCGAGTCTCCGTTCTGCAGGGCCACTGCGACGCCGCCGCCGTTGGTGGCATAGGAGAATGAGACATTGAGGCCGTATTGCTCAAAGAAGCTCTTTCCGCCTTCTTCAAGCACGCTGTTCGCCACATGCACCGCGATCTGGTGCGTATCTCCGGATATGACCGCCACTCTTATGTCCGCCTTCTTTCCCGCTTTAAGGTCGTCCTCGTCGGAGGCCAGAGCCTTCTTCATGAATGAATCATCGACGAATTTGTCCACGAATGCACGGGTGCTGTCGAATCCGAGATCGATCAGGGGCGTTCTGAGAACGTCTCCCATGGCGTACAGGCTGTCAGTGTATGACGCTATGTCCCGCTTTACGCCGGACAGAGGGTTGTCGGTGTTCTCTCCGAACACGTACGTGACTGTGAACGAATCTTCCATCATCTTTCTGTTATTGGGCGTGTCATCCCAACCTATGACCTCCAGGGATATGTCGATCAGTCTGTTGTAATCGTCGCTTCCCGGGTTGGCCAAAGCATTGGCGGTCCACTCCGTGGCCTTGATGAACGCGGCCACGAACCTTACGGTTTCGTCCTGATGCGTGGATGTGTACGAGTGGTTTCCCGCCACTACCGAACACAGGTGTCCGGGGAACATATCGTTGGTGAGCACCAGCGGTTGGAACTTTCCTGAATCATCGCTGACGATCCTCTCCAACTGCGGCTGCCATGACATGCCGCCGTCGATTATCGTGTTGGCAAGCACGTCGGCGGCGCTTGCGAGGCCCACAATATGGTATACGGCATCCGAACTGAGCGACGCTCCGGCCTGATAGGGGAGGAACCTGAGTCCGATCTTGTCCGCATCTTCCACAACGGATTTCAGAAGTATGTGCTGTATGGATGTCGCGCCTGGGGTTGCAAAGACCTTACCTCCCCATCCTTCCGGCTTGTACTGCACGCCGTCCGGCGTGATCTCGATCATCGTGTCGATGTCCACATCCGATTTTATGAACATGCCCGACCCTTCGAGGTTGACCCCCGATATCAGGTTTATCTCCCTGTCTTTCTCGTTGTCGTCTTTGAGCACGAGGAACGCCGCCGCACCGGCGAACACCACGACCAAAGCGACAATCACAACTAATACTTTATTCATCTCCAAGATGTCACCGTGGGAAAATTAGGAGACCGGCGTATATAACCTCTTTGAGTTTTTATCTCCATATATGGATATTTTTTGTGAACAAGTGTATAAAATGGAACACGTGGGAGCGGCATGTTTTCTCTCCTGCGGCAACCGCGATCGTTTTCGGGCCGCAGGAGTATTTTGCGGCATCGCCTCTGCGGACGGAGCGGTTTGGGTTCGACGGGTGCGTTTCCGGAATTCGGAGCCTTTACCAAAGGTTCGACCTCAACAAACAAATACTCACTATGCATTACGCTAACGAGAGGGGTCAATGATGTCTTACAACGATAAAGGGAAGAAACTGACGACCGCCGCCGGCGCGCCGGTGGCCGACAACACAAACTCCGCCACAGTGGGTTCGAGGGGGGTCATGACTCTCCAGAATCCGTGGTTTATCGAGAAGCTTTCGCACTTTGACCGTGAAGTGATACCCGAAAGACGCATGCACGCAAAAGGTTCAGGCGCGTTCGGAAGCTTCACCGTTACTCACGACATAACCAAATACACCAAAGCGAAGATATTCTCCGAGGTCGGAAAGAAAACCGACCTGTTCGCAAGGTTTTCCACCGTCGCGGGGGAGAGGGGCGCGGCCGATGCGGAACGCGATATCCGAGGATTCGCAGTGAAGTTCTACACTGAAGAAGGCAACTGGGATCTGGTCGGCAACAACACGCCCGTATTCTTTGTGCGCGACGGCCTAAGGTTCCCCGACCTTAATCACGCCGTGAAGAGGGATCCGAAGACCAACATGCGCTCTGCGCAGAACAATTGGGACTTTTGGAGCATGCTTCCGGAGGCGTTCCATCAGGTCACCATTGTCATGTCCGACCGCGGCATCCCAAGGTCGTACAGGCATATGCACGGGTTCGGCAGCCATACGTTCAGCCTTATAAACGCGGACAACAAGCGGACATGGGTGAAGTATCACCTCAAAACGAGGCAGGGCATAGACAATCTCACAGACCAAGAGGCGGAAGAACTCATAGGAAAGGACAGGGAGAGCCACCAGAGGGATCTGTTCGAAGCGATAGAGTGCGGGGACTTTCCCAAGTGGGATTTCAAGATACAGGTGATGACCGAAGAGCAGGCCGACAACCACAGGGAGAACCCGTTCGACATATCCAAGACCTGGAGCCAGAAGGAGTACCCTCTGATCCCCGTCGGAGTGATGGAGCTGAACCGCAACCCCGAGAACTACTTTGCGGACGTGGAACAGGCGGCGTTCAACCCCGCGAACATCGTTCCCGGCGTGGGCTTATCCCCCGACAAGCTCCTCCAGGGGAGGCTTTTCTCGTACAACGATGCTCAGATGTACCGCCTCGGAGTGAATCATGCGTCGATCCCCGTCAATGCTCCGAAGTGTCCTATGCACGCGTACCACCGCGACGGACAGATGAGGGTGGACGGGAATTACGGCGCGGCCACGGGATATCAGCCGAACAGCTACGGCGAATGGGATGAGCAGCCCGGCGTGAGAGAGCCGCCGCTGGAGCTGCAGGGCGCAATGTATCAATACGAACCCAAGAACGACCAGACCGACGATTGCTTCTATCAGGGCGGCGACCTGTATCGGCTGATGACCGAGGACAAGAAGAAGCTGCTGGTAGAGAACACGGCCCGGAACATAGCGTCGGTCACGAGGAACATAAAATACAGGCATGCGGCGCACTGCTACATTGCAGACAAGGATTACGGAACAAGGATCGCGGGGGCGCTGGGATTGGATCTGAACAATGTCAAACGCCTCGCGGGCCTCAGTCATGCCGACCGCATGAAGGCGACAATAGAATGGTCAGAAATGCATTGCTGACGGCCATTGGGATTGCGGCGCTCGCAGTGGGCGGCATCGGGGTGTTCCTCCCGATACTGCCCACAACCCCGTTCGTATTGCTGGCCGCCGCCTGTTTTGCGTCCTCCAGTCCGAGGCTTTACGCAAAACTGGAGGGCACCAGATACTTCGGAGAATATCTGCGCAATTACCGCGACGGAACGGGGATATCTCCGAAGGCCCGGTGGACGGGCGTCGCTTTCCTTTGGATCACTTTGACCGCGTCTGCGTTGGTCTTTCGGCATCTTCATCTGTGGATCGTTCTGGCGATCGTCGGAGTGTGCGTCACCGCCCACATCCTTACCATACGAAGGACCAAAGGATCCGTTCGGACGGAGCCCGCCGAGCGGCTTTGACCAGGTGCGGAAGCAGGATCTGAACGGCCTCTCGCATTTTTACGGGATCGGCCTTTTGCCTTTTCCGCCGGCGAAGATGTACAGCACCTTGTTGGCGTCGCGCCCGTGCTTCCTTATCAGACCCAAACCCTCCAATTTCAGGATGTCCAGTCTGGCCGTCTGATACGCCACGCCGTATTCGGTCTCCACGGCCCTTATGCCAAATGGTTCTCCGAACTTCGATGCGTCCCGCAATATGGCCTCCTGGCGCATATTGAGGCCGTATCCGCCCGCCTCGAACTCCATGCGTTCTTTCGTCTTGCGCCCCAAATACTCGCGGAGATTCCCGAGGGATTCCTCCATCATCCGCAGATTGTATCTTATGAAGTATGTAATATCGAGATCGTCCGTCTCGCACATAACGTACGCATCGTCGTATCTCCCGCGGTGCTCCTTTATGGTCTTCGACACCGCAAGATATTCGAATATCCCGTACCCGTTCCTGAGCAGGTGCCAATACATCATTGCCCTGGCCGTCCTTCCGTTGCCGTCGGCGAAGGGGTGTATGTATGCAACGATGAAGTGGATTATCGCGCCTTTGATCAATGGGTGCGTGAATATGCTGTCGTCATTGGCATATCTGCACAGTTCTTCCATGAGCATGTTCACATCCGAAGATGGGGGAGGGACGTGGCGCACCTTGCCCGTGAATTTGTCGGCAACCACGATGTCATCTTCGTCCGAACTCCTGAATCTCCCCTCCCAAGCGTCGTTGTCAAGGGTTCCGTCGGTCATTATCCTGTGAAGTTCGAGAATGCATCCTATCGACAGTTCTTCCTTTCTTGCCGCCATTATGTGTTCCATGCCTCTGTAATTGTTGAGGATCATCCGCTCGCTCCTGTCTCGCGGTCTTCTGCCCTCCCTGAGCATTGATTTTGCCGCTTTCCTTGTGGTGGACGCGCCCTCGATCATGCCGGATGCTATCGCCTCTTCCATGAGCGTGCTTATCGACAGATGCTTGGCAT
>JAITQH010000046.1 GCA_031288985.1 Candidatus Methanoplasma sp.
GGACGCGGTATTGTTGGATCTGTCCACAGGGAATGTCATAGAAAAGGCAAAAGCGCTGACAACGAGGGACGATCTTTCCGTCGGCGTCGGCAACGCCGTGAAGAACTTTGACAGGAGTCTGTTCAAGGACGTCGTTATGGTCTCCCTGTCATCCACGCTTGCCACAAATTCGGTGGTGGAGGGCAAAGGGTGCCGCGTCGGCCTCATCTCGGTGGGCCGCGAGTTCGACGGATCCATCCCCGTGGATGCGTACGCATTCGTTGGGGGAGGACACGATCTCAAAGGCAGAGAAGCGGCCCCCTTGGACGAGAGCGCCGTCGAAAGCGCCGTCGATTCGTTCAGAGGCAGAGTGGACGGCGTTGCGGTCACATCGTACCTCAGCGTCCGGAACCCTGACCATGAGGTGCGCGTGAGAAAGATCGTCGAAGGCCGCCTCGATGTGCCCGTGGTGTGCGGGCACGAACTCTCCTCCGGCCTGGGATTCAACGAACGCGCCGTCACTTCGGTGATGAACGCACGCCTGATACCCATAATAAAAGAACTCATTGCGTCCGTCAAGGCTGTGATGAGGGATGCGAACATCAATGCCCCTCTTCTCATCGTCAAAGGGAACGGGACCATAATGGGAGAGGACGTCGCCGCGTCCCGGCCGATCGAGACCATCCTTTCCGGCCCCGCCGCGAGCATGATCGGCGCCAAGAATCTCACGGGAAAGAACGACGCCGTCGTGATGGACATGGGCGGCACCACCACCGACATCGGGATACTCCGCAACGGACAGCCCAGGCTTGAGAAGGAAGGCGCCATTATCGGAGGAAGGAGGACCCGCGTCCTCGCCGCCGAGATATCCACCTCCGGGATCGGCGGGGACAGCAGGATCATAGCCAACAACGGCAGGCTCGCGCTGTCCGCGTCCCGCGTCATCCCATTGTGCATCGCGGCCAGCAAATGGCCGCAGCTCAAGGGCCGGCTGAAAGCCGTTTCCGAGACGAAACCCAGACAGACCCCGGAAAGCCTGGGGATCGACAACGTGGTGCTGGATTCCGAATTCTTCACCAAGGTGAAGACCGTTGGCAGGGAGAACCTGTCCGAGGAGAACAGACGGTTCTTGGACCTGGTGTCCGAAGAGCCTTATTCCCTGCAGGAAGCAAGCGCCGCCCTTGGCATCCATGCTTTCAATTTCGCTGTCGCAAAGTTGGAGGAGAACGGGCTGATCCAGCGCATCGGCCTTACGCCCACGGACCTCCTCCATGCGGAACGCTCTTACGTCCAATACGACCCGGAGGCCTCCTCCTTCGGAGTGGCTTATGCGGCAAAGAGGCTGGGCATCGATCCCGGCGAGTTCATAGCCCTGGCCAAACAGAAGGTCGTCGAGAAGCTGTCGCAGGAGCTTCTCAAAAAGCTGTTCTTCGAAGAGACGGGAAAACTGGAGATCGACGGGGTCGGCCTGGACCTGATGAACAAATCCATATCCCTGAAGGACGGCTTGGACTTCGGAGTGCGGATCCGCCTCAACAAGCCCATAATAGGCATCGGCGCCCCCGTTGCGGCGTATTTCCCCCAAGTGGCGGAGATCTTCGACGCGGAGCTCCTTCTTCCGGAACATTCTGAAGTGGGCAACGCCGTGGGCGCCGTGACCGGAAGCGTGGCGGAGACTCTGGAACTTCTCATAAGGCCCAGAGGGGCGGGATCCGACGATCCTCCGTGCACCGTGTTCTCCGCTCTCGGCAAGTTCGATTTCGACACCATCGGCGGCGCTCTGAAGTATGCTGACTCGGAAGGGCGTGCGTTCGTGACCGAGCAGGCGCGGAAAGCAGGCGCGGATTATGTCGAGGTCAAGACGGACATTCATGAGAAGAGATACGACATAGGCGGGGGCCTGGGCACAGGAAACACTCTTCTGGAGATAGAGGTTGTTCTGACCGCCGTCGGAAAGCCGAAGCAGTTCCGTACAGCCGAATGAGGGATGCCTGATGAGACTGGGAATAGTTGCATGCGACATACTGAAGAACGAGATCGAATTCGTCACGCGGGACGATCCGGACTTCGTTCACAGGGAGTATCTTGAATTCGCGCTGCATATAATCCCCGAGAACATGCGGGCGGTCATAATCGAGACCGTGAACGCCCTCGAGGGAAAAGTGGACGCCGTCCTCCTGGGCTATGCGACGTGCATGTCCCTCGGCGGGATAACGAACGAGCTGAAGGTCCCCGCCGTGATGCTTTCGGGATCCGACTGCATTGAAGCGCTTCTCGGATCTGACAGATACGAAGCGGAGAAACGCAACTGTCCCGGCACATGGTTCTCATCCCCCGGATGGGCGGAAGAAGGCATAAACGGCCTCATCAAAGAGTTCCATCTGGATTCGGTGGAAGGGTATGACCCATCCTATTTCCTGGACATATTGTTCGGATCGTACAAAAGATGTCTTTTCATAGATCCCGGCATCGGGAACGAAGATGTGTTCCATGCCAAATCGGAAGAGTTCGCCAAGAGTCTGAAACTGGAGCACGAATGCTGCAAGTGCGGGTTGGAGAGGATCAGGGACGCCGTCGCCGGCGCAAAGAGGCTGGGTATCGATCTTTCCGCCTGATTCAAAAAATGGATATATCCCGAACATCATACGGAAGACATGGGGTTCAAGATCACATTTCTGGGGACGGGCGGCGGGAGGCACACCACAATGTATCAGTCCCGTTCCACCGGCGGAATGCTGATGGAACATGCCGGCGGAATCATACATGCGGATCCGGGGCCGAGCGCCCTTGTGCAGATGAGAAAGATCCATTACGATCCCGCACGGACCTCGTCGGTCATCGTGTCCCATGCTCATCCCGACCATTACTCCGATGCGGAATGCGTCATTGAAGGCATGACGTACGGCGGATGGAAGAAACGCGGATGCCTTTACGGAAGCCGGACGGTCATAGAGGGAGTGGACGGCCTCGGCCCGTGCCTCTCCAAGTACCATATGGACATCGTATCGGGAACGCACATATTCAAACCCGGCGACGTGCTGGATATCGACGGCCTGCGCACGGACGTATGCCGCGCGGAGCACAGCGATCCCACCAACGTGGGATTCAAATTCAACACCGACGCAGGGATCGTGTCATACGTGAGCGACACTTCTTTCAGTCCGGAGATCGCGGAGCAGTACAAGGGCACCAGGGTCCTCATCCTTCCCGTGACGACGCCGTGGGATCTCCGCATCCATTATCATCTGTGCACAGAGGATGCGGCGAAATTCGCATCCATCGTTAAGCCTGAACTCACAGTGATGATCCATTTCGGCATTGTGATCATCAGGCGCGGCCCGAAGAACGAGGCCGCCCTGATCGAGAAGCACACGGGCCTGCGGGCGGTGGCGGCCCATGACCTGATGACGCTGGATGTCGGAGACGATCTTGTGTTCGGCGACGCCGAGACATATGATGACGGCGAGTGGATCCCTCCGTCGTCGGTCTGATCGTTCAATCCGCTTCCCATGCCGGATCCGGCCTTGCGATCTCCACCGTGCGGGCGGCTCTGCCGAATTCCGAATGGTCGGGAAGCACGAATGCGGCGGCGAACTGCGGATAATGTTCGATCCCCTTCTCATCCACAAAGATGTTGCTGTTCTCGAACTTCATCCCCCTCTTTACATTATATCTCTCGGACATCACCGAGTCCAGGGACTTCGAACGGTTGTTGTTGCCGGACTTCACCTCTATTGCCGCGGCCGTCCCTTCGATGTTGGTGATGAAGTCCACCTCCAAGGATCCTCTCTTTTCGAAGTAGAACAGGTCCGTCCTCTTCTTGATCATGATTTCCGCGATTATGTTCTCCATGACCGCGCCCTGATTTATCGTTAGGTCTTTGTTCAGTATGGCGTCTGCGACCCCATCCTCCATCATGGATATCAGGAGTCCTGTGTCGCGCATATATATCTTGTAGATCCCGGTTCTTGCATTCGCCATCAGGGGGAGCGTCGGCTCGCATAAGTTGCGGCAGTAATCGATTATGCCCGCCTCGTAAAGCCAGTCTATGCTGTCTTCCAGCGCCCCTGTGTATCTCGGTTCGTCCGCATCCACCTGCGAAAGCATGAACCGCTTGTTCCGTTTGTTCAATTGAGCCGGAACGGATCTCAGACAGGCTCTGGCTCTGGCCTGAAGATTGTTCGGGGCATATTTCGAGATGTCGCCGGAATAGTTTTCGACTATCTTCTTTTGGACTGCCGACACACGGCCGAGATCCCTGCTTCCGATAAAGGCGTTGACTGCCTGCGGCATCCCTCCCACCAGCATATGCCATCTGAAGTATTCGTTCATCGCATCAAGCATGGATCCCGACAAGGGTTCTTTCGCACCTATGTTCCTTTTTACTTTTTCTATCGCTCGATCTCCGACGCCGAGGGCCCACAGGAACTCCTCAAAATCCAGGGAGTGCATCCACAGGGGAGTCTCATAACCGACAGGATATGAAGATATCTTTTTACGATTGAGGCCGAGCAATGAACCGGATGCGATGACGTCGAACCTCCCGTCGAGGGCAAACGACTTCAATGATGTTCTGGCCTGCGGACAACTCTGGATCTCGTCCAGGAATATCAGCGTCTTTCCGGGTTCGAGGGCGGCGTTCCTTACTCTGCCGCTGATCTCCGTGATGAGGTTGTCCACTTCCAAACTGCCATCGAATACGGACTTCAGGCCGGGATCGATCTCGAAATTCATGTAGACGTAGTTCTTATAGTTCTTGCGGGCGAAGTCGTCGATTATGAATGTCTTCCCCACCTGTCTTGCACCCATCACAAGGAGACAGTCGTTGCGGTGGTCGGACTTCCATTTCATGAGGATGTCTGACATCTTTCTTCTAAGCATCGTTATTGAATACACTGGATTGTATTTCAATTTAACTTTTTACAGGGAACTTTGCCTTCAGAATTGTAATTTTTACAGGGAACTTTCGGCGAATGCGACACATATGCCGCCGTGTGTTCCGCCGTCGGTCTTCCTGCTTTGATTTTAACTGATTTGTTTTCAATTATATCTTCACGGCGCGTCGCAGAATCGTGATTGTGCATCTAACAACGGTCTTCGCGATCGTCTCCGAACTGCGGATGCAGGCCGGCATCGCCTTCCCGCCGCGTTTGGCCGCATTTCAGAGTTTATATATATCTCCCGCGCCGTTTCAACCATTGCCGCGATTGCGCCGCAGAATGCTTGGAATGTCCATGCTTTTCGCTCCGCAGGCATCATGCATGAGGTGGAAATATGGGAAAATTTGCAACAATATTTGCTCGGATAGCTCCTGTGATCTTCATCTTCAACGGCATCTTGCAGCTCCGCAAAGCGAACTGGGAACTGACGCAGGACATATTGGTGTATTTTGTCACTGTGGCAATTGTTATTCTGGCCATAGAGGCTGCATACATATTCACACTCAAGCACGAAAAGGACAAGCCGCAGACAGACTGAACGCCCTTGCCTCTTTCTTCGTGAGGTCTATGCCGGACTGCCTCGCCTTCCTGCCTGAAACGTTTGTAAACGGGAGAGAGGATGCGGCGGAGGGAGAGTTCATCCCGATCGGTTTGTCGGACGCTTCCCGCGCGGGAAGTCCGAATATGACTCGGTGCATCTGCCTTCGCACTCTTGACTGCGCCGCGCCCTGTATGGGCCGCAGTCCGCCGCGCAGAATGCACTGCGGCGCATCGTCGGAACCGCGGGGAATGCGATAACGCTTAAATCCGGAATCCCATGCGGCAACGTGAGTATAGAGTCCGAAGTCCTGGACGTAATACGGCCTTCGAAAGCGGAGGTCGAGTCGATAGAAAGGACTGCAGACGAGCTTTTGAGCCTCGTCAACAGATATATTGCAGACCACGACATCAATGCCGTGGCCAGATATGTGGGGTCGTTCGCAAAGAACACCTATCTCTCCGATCCGGATCTTGACCTTTTCGTGCTCTTTCCGGAAGACGTCCCCAGAGCCGAGATGGAGGAGGTCGGGCTGAGGATGGGGGACGACATACTTCACGGGGACAGGCTGTTCTCGGAGCATCCGTACACCAGAGGGAAGTTCAACGGATTGGACGTGGATCTCGTACCAAGCTACGGCATAACCTCCACGGACAAACTCAGATCCGCCGTGGACCGCACCCCTTTCCACACGGAGTACGTGCTCAGACGCATGGACGGCTCCCTCGTGGACGACGTGCGCCTTCTGAAGAGCTTCATGAAGGGCATCGGAACATACGGCGCAGAGCCCAACACAAGAGGGTTCTCCGGATACCTGTGCGAACTCCTCGTGGCGCATTACGGGGGGTTCCTGAAGGCGCTGGAGGCGGCCACGGGATGGAAGGAGGGTTCCACGATCGTCATTGAGGGGAAAGGCCCTCCCATAATCGGCCCCTTGGTCGTCTACGACCCCGTGGACAGCAGGAGGAACGTCGCTTCCGCCGTCCACATGGACACGCTCGCCCTGTTCATGGTCGCCGCCCGCTCGTACCTTTCGTCGCCGTCGCCCAAATTCTTCTTTCCGGCGGACAGGGTTCCGTTTTCGAAGGAGAGGCTGGAAGAGTTGGCGGAGAGGAACGGATCCAGAATAATCACCGTGGTGTTCAGACGCCCCGACGTGATCGAGGACAACCTTTATTCTCAGCTTTGGAAAACGCGCTACGCGCTTGCACGCAAGCTCAACGAGTATGACTACAACGTCCTCAGAGCGGTCCACAACATGTACGACAGGACCATGGAGATCGCCTTCGAGCTGGAACGCGACGTCCTCTCGAAGACGTACAGGCACATAGGCCCTCCGGTGTGGGTCAAAGCGGCCGACTCGTTCCTCGGCAAGTGGAAAGACAATGAGTACGGCGCGCCGTTCATAGAGGACGGGTGCTGGAACGTCGTTGCGGAGCGGATGTACTTCACGGCGAAGGAGATGCTCGAGGACGAGGCCGCCATCGCCGGCATAGGACGGGAGATCGACCCCAACTCGATGAAAATAAGAGATCACGAGGCGTCTCTGAACGAGACGGACCCGCTTCTGCTCACCGAACTCATGGATCCCCGCCAGAGCTGGGAAGCGTGATCACAGCGGCGGGCTGAGGAACGGCGCATTGATGAACACAATGCACACTCCGAGCGCCAGCATCAGGAACAGAAGATAATTTCCGAGACGGGTCTTCATGTCGAGCATGTCGACCCTGAGCCCCGCCTTGATCAGGATCTTGTCCATGGTGGCCACCGTGGCGAACGATATTATCATGCCGGCGTACCAAAGGCTGCTGTCAGAACCGTATATCACCGCGGCGACGATCCCCACGATTATGGCCAATACCGTCACCAACAGGAGAATCTTGGTGCCGTACAGATCTTTGAGTATGAACTCGCGCTCGTTGAATTCGGCGGGAACGAACTCATACTCCTCCGCAGGCTCCTCGACAAGGCGTCTTTTCTTCTTGGCCATCGTCATCCGATTCTTGAACAGCAATATAAACGTTTACCACGCCCGAAGCCTTCCGAGGGTCCTTCCGAGGGCCGCATCGCCACTTTCGGAAGATTCGGCGACCTCCCCCCTTGCACGCTTAAATACTGAAACCAATGTGAAGAGTTCAGAGGAAGATCAATGTCCACAAAGACTCTAGAAGACATACCCGGAGTAGGGCCGGCCATAGCAGAGAAGCTCCGCGAAGCAGGGTACACGGAGCTGATGGCCATCGCAGTAGCCTCCCCCAAAGACCTCGCGGAAACCTGCGAGATCGGAGAGAAGAAGGCTATGGACATCATAGAAGGGGCGAAGCTTTGCGCCGACATAGGCGGGTTCGAGACGGGCGACGCCATATTGGAGCGCCGCAAGGCGGTGACAAAGCTCACCACGGGATCGAAAGCGTTCGACGAGCTTTTGAACGGGGGGCTGGAGAGCCAAGCGATAATCGAGTTCTTCGGGGAGTTCGGAAGCTGCAAGACCCAGGTATGTTTCCAGCTCGCGGTGAACGCCACCCTTCCCGAAGAGAAGGGAGGCCTTGACTCCGACGTCATAATACTTGACACGGAGAACACGTTCAGGCCCGAGAGGATAATTCAGATGGCAACTTACCTCGGGGTGGACCCCGACGAGGCCCTCAAGCGCATTCACGTCGCCAGAGCTTTCAACTCGCAGCACCAGGTGCTCCTGGTCGACAAGGCCCTTGAACTTGCGAAGGACAAGAAGATCAGGCTGATGATAGTCGACTCCCTCACGTCGCACTTCAGAGCGGAGTACCTCGGAAGAGGGGCCCTGGCGGAGAGGCAGCAGATCCTGAACCGCCACATGCACGACCTCCTGAACTTCGCCACGCTCAACAACGCCGTCATCGCCGTCACCAACCAGGTCGCCGCGAAGCCGGACGCGTTCTTCGGGGATCCGACCCGCCCGATAGGCGGCCACATCGTGGGACACACGGCCACGTTCCGCATATACCTCAGAAAGGGCAAGGCGGGGAAAAGGATAGCCCGGCTCATCGATTCTCCGAACCTTCCGGAAGGAGAGGCTGTGTTCATGGTCACCGAAGACGGTATTAAGGACTGACGCCTAAAGGGTCCATTGGACCCCATCTTCTTTTTTGAACTCTCGGGCGAGTCTGCGGACCTCCCGTACGCAGAGGCTGTCAGATGCATCGAGGCCGAGGCCCCGGGATGCCGTGCGGCGTCACGGGGTCCCGGATACCTCACTGCGGCCTTTCCGTACGAGGCCTTGGACGGGATCGCCTCGCGCATCGCGCTGACGCACAGGATCGGCCGCTACATCGGATGCTACGATCCGGACGGCCTTCCGCCCCTTTCCGACGCGATCCTGCCCGAAGGCCGCACCTTTTCCATAAAGGCGAAAAGGTTCGGAGGAATGATGAAGGACGCGGACTCCCAGAAGCTGATAAGAGAGGCCGGCGCGCTGCTGTCAAAGAACAACGACGTGGACCTTCGCGACCCGGACGTCACGGTAAGAATGCAGATGTGCGACAAAGTGCATCTGTTCGTCGAAGAGAGAGTGACGGAAAAAGACCTGCTGGAGAAGAGGAAGGTCGGCGAAAGGCCGTTCTTTTCTCCCATATCGCTTCATCCGAAGTACGCAAGGACGCTTATCAATCTCACGGGGGTCAGACGCGGAGGGACCGTCCTGGATCCTTTCTGCGGCACGGGGGGCATTGCCATCGAGGCCGCGGACATGGGCATGAAGGCGGTCGTGTCTGACTTCGACGAGGACATGGTCATCGGATGCAGGGAGAACATGGACTTCTACGGTCTGAAGCTGCACGACCATGACGTCCTTGACATAAGCGGCATCCCCGACAGGTTCTCCGATATCGACGCCGTGGCCACCGACCCTCCTTACGGCAGATCCACAAAGACCGGAGGGGAGGACATCTCCGCGATCTACAAACGCGCCATGGACGCGATCCCGAAGGTCCTGAAGCCCGACTCCAGGGCCGGCATGATATTCCCTCTGGAGCTGCAGTCCGACGCCATGACGCTGGAAAGCGTCCACAGGCAGAAGGTGCACGGCTCTCTCAGCAGATACTATCATGTATTCAGGCGCCGTGATTAATTATTTTAACGCGCTTCATAATGAGGTGCCGTGAAAGAGTATCTCCGCCTGTTCAGGCTCGGCAACGGGGCCATTGGAATACTTGGTGTTCTGATAGGTGCGTTCATCGCAACGGGCGTAGGCATCGCCGACCATCTGCTCGGGATCGCGGTCGGATGCGTCGTCGTCGCTGTGTCCATCGCCGGAGGCAACTCTCTGAACGATTACATAGACCGGGACATCGACAGGATCGGACATCCCGACAGGCCTTTGCCGAAGGGGGAGATCACGCCCGCGGCCGCGCTGCGGGTGGGGATCGTTCTTCTGGCGGCGGCGGTCGCGATCTCGCTGATCCTGCAGTCTGTGCAGGTGACCGGCGCGGTCATCGTCGCCGTCGTCCTCATGGCGGCTTACGAAACGCTCCTGAAACAGAGGGGTTTCGTCGGCAACATCGTCATAGCGCTGCTCACGGGCATGGTCTTCCTCTTCGGAGGAGCGATAGTCGGAGACGTCATGAGCGTTGCCGTCATGGCGGCAATGGCGGCCCTCGTGAACGTCGGGAGAGAGATAGCCAAGGACATAGAGGATATGGGATCCGACGAGGGGAGAAAGACCCTGCCTATGACGCTGGGCGCAAGGAACGCCGCGATCGTCGGGGCCGCATTCTTCGTCTCCGGGCCCGCTCTGAGCGTGTGGCCGCTCCTCGATCACACCTTCGGCCCCCTGTACTGCCTTGTGTTCGCCGCCGATGCAATCTTTATTTATACGGCCTTCATTATTTTCCGCAACGCGCATAAGGCTCAAAAGCTGGCGAAGATTGCCATGCCGATTGCGATGGCCGCGTTCGTATTGGGTGTCGTCTGATGACAGTAAAGGAATATCTTATGGAGAGAATGAGGCAGGGCACCATACATCTGGCTCTTTTGGATCCTGACAAACAGAACAGCTTCGAAGCCGGGATCATGGCAAAGAAGATCAAGGAAGCGGGAACGGACGCCATCATGATCGGCGGATCCACAGGCGTCGACAGCGACAATCTCGGCGCCACCGCCCGCGCCATAAAAGATGCGTCCGGTCTTCCGACGATACATTTCCCCGGCGGGCCGGGCGAGCTGTCGGGCGATGTGGATTCCATGTTCTTCATGAGCATGGTGAACAGCAGGGATCCGTTCTGGATAATCGATGCCCAGGCGCAGGCCGCCCTTCACGTCAGGAAACTTGGCATCGAGGCCATATCGCTGGGCTACATAATCGTGGAGCCCGGGATGAAAGTGGGCGAGGTTGGAAAGGCCGAACCCATAAGACGCGGCCAGAACGACAAGGCCGCCGGATATGCACTGGCATGCGAACTTCTTGGAATGGACTTCGTATATCTGGAGGCGGGAAGCGGCGCCGACGCCCCTGTGCCGCAGGACATGATCTCCGCCGTGAAGAAGGCGATAACCATCCCGCTGATAGTCGGCGGGGGGATAAGGACCCCCGAGGCCGCCGCCGCCGCAAGGGCGGGGGGCGCGGACGCCATAGTCACCGGGACGTTCATAGAGAACTGCGCGGACAGCGGCAAGCTGAAAGCCGTCGTGGACGCATCCAAGGGGCTCTGACCCATGGCAAACGATCCTGCGTACAGCCGCCCCATATCGCTGAAGGAACCCATGTGGCTCACTCCGGAAGAGAAGTCCGCCAACATCACCAAGGATCTGAAGGTCGCGGCGCGCAGGTTCCTCTGCCCCGCCTGCGGCAGAGAGTTCAGCCTCTTCCAATCCAGGGCCGTCGCCTGCAAGTTCTGTCCCCAGGCCAATCAAAACTGTCCCAACGTCAGATGCCCCCACTGCGACTCGGAGTTCCCGATCAAGGGATTCATCGTCCCTGACAAGCAGGACGCGACGCGCATAAACAATTACACGGACAACGTCTTCAACAACTTCGAAGACACGTACAACAGAAGATGATCATTCGATCCGCAGGATCTTCATCTCGGATCCCGGATCCTTTTTCCTTACCGCCCCGCCGCCGACGAGTTCGGTGACGGTGACCTCCAGCACAAGCCATGCGATCATCCCGCTTCGGAGGCATCCGGTCACGGAACCGCCTTCTCTTCCGGCCGACCCATGCATGTGCATTATCGGATTCCCATCCTCGTCGGGGAACAGCGTCCCCGTTGCGGTGAGTTCGTGAGGCGCCTCCAAGACATGAAAAATCGGCGAGATCTCTCCCTCGGAAGGGTGCTTCGGTCCGACGGTCATCTTCGACCCTTTGTCCACTCCGCCCACGGCGGTCAGCATCGCGTTCCTGATGCCGTTGGCGCGTGCGAAATCTTCCACGGCCTCATGAAGCAGCTCCCCCGTTTCCAATCTCAGAACGAATACGCGGCCAATTGCCATTTCCGCCGATCTCATCGGGGCATCAACGGTATTTGCTGTATTTATCCATTAGTCTGGTCATGCGGTCATATTCGTCCTTGGTGACGTCGCCGCTGTCCAAAAACGTCTTGACGAACTCTTTCGCATCCCTTGTGGAGACGCGGGAAGCCTTTGCTATCACCGAGGCCAGGAACGACGATGCCTTCGCCGGATCCATCGAGGATGCGGAAAGCACCTCGTTCATGTCGTATTTGAAGGGTTGCAACCTGTGCGTGTTGAGCATTGACTGCCTCTTGGCGGTCTCCTTGGGTCTCGGTCTCGGTCTCTTTGGGGCCGGTCTTCCCGAGGAGGTCTTGCTGCCCGGCGGCTGTACTTTCGAAGGTTGGCTTACCCGTGTTGTCAAAACTATAACTCCATGACTGTGACTTTATTATATTATATAAACCTCTCTGATATATACACCAACGCGTATAACTGTTGGGGAGCTTGAGATGGAGGAATCAATCGTGATGCCGGCAAGCTTGCGGGAAGAGGAGAGAGAGCGGTCTAGGCAGAGACAGAACATCTTCACTGGAAAGAAGACCAGCAAGGGTCTTTACAGGACTTTTATCATACTGGAAGTCATTTCGGTTGCCGTCCTGATCGTTTCGTGGCTGTACGGATTTTATTTGGAGGTCGCGTCCACTCTGCCCGTCCTGTTCTGCACCGCTGTTGCGCTCGCGATCAACCGCGAAACTGTGCGCTTCCCTCCTCTCACCGTGTATCTGACGTTCGGGTTCATGGTGTACATAGTCACCGTGATCTATTTCAAAGATCATCCGTACTCCATGTTCATAACCGATCTGACGGTTGGAACGGTCATCGGGATATCCGGCCTTATCACGGCGTATGTAAGTCTGAATTCCAAGCCCGGCATAGGAAACGATCGGCCGATATTTTCGCTGCTGCTGTCATACATGTGCTCTCTGTCGCTGTTCTCCATGCTCATGATGACCGAATATCTCCTGATCTCCCTGGTAAACATGGTGGAAGGCTATTCCTGCCCCATGGTGCTCGACTACGAAGGGGTGATAGAGGAACTTATCATCACATTCGTCACCTCGGCGATCATATGCTTCCTGTTCTACATCGGCCCCGACTCCCTCCTGTTCAGATTCATAATCATGGAGTATGACAGCAACAACCTGGGGATAGCCAGCCCGGGAGACGTCGCGGCGAGGGAGATCGATAATCTCATCAATCTCGGCGAGTGCGATACCGTCGAGTTCAAATCCACGCTCTCCACGAACATCAAGAACAATGAACACGACCCGCGTCTGGAGATGGCGGTGCTGAAGACGATCGTCGCATTCATGAACACCGACGGAGGGAACCTGCTGATCGGCGTGAATGACGAGGGCCACATCATCGGCATTGACGAGGAGGGTTTCCCCAACCGCGACGGAATGATCCTTCATCTCACCGAACTGGTGACGAAACACATCGGCAGAGAATTCATACAATTCGTCTCGATAAGGATCATGGACGTCAACGACGATGGGGTGCTTCGCGTGACATGCGCGAAGAGCAACCGCCCGGTGTTCCTCAGAGAAGGCCGTGAAGACAAGTTCTACGCCAGGATAGGCCCCTCGTCCGTCTGTCTTTCGGGCAAGGAAATGCTGAACTATTCCAGAGACCACTTCAGGTTCTTCAAGCTGAAGAAAACGATCTGACGCGTCAGTCCTTGTCGTTCTCTTTCAGGGACGCTTTTGCTTTGCTCAGGGCCCTGGCTATCAGCACCGAGGCCGCGACCGCAAGCACCGTCACTATGATCGCATAGATGAATTCGCCCATGAGCGCGTCGCCGGAACTGAACACTTCCGCTATGGCGTCCTTTATCGCCTCATTCCACGCAAGGGCGGCAACCAACGCGAACGCGGCCGTTATGAGCGACGCCGTGACCTGAAGGACCTGGACTTTGAACGATTCGTCAGTCATTGTATCATATCGGGCACCGTTGAATCATTGTATAATCCTTTGCCCTCTCCCGGCGTCTGCGATCGTTTCCGACGCGGGATCGCCCCGATCCCGCCAAGGATGATAGGTGCGGAGGAGGGGATTCGAACCCCTGAACCCCTGCGGGACAGAATTTCTTCCCTTCAGAGTCTTAAGTCCTGCGCCTTTGGCCAACTCGGCTACCTCCGCGCATCGGGTGTACGGGCGCCGACAGATAATAATCATATCTACGTTTCGGCTGCATTCCCGCCCCGATGCGGTTCGATAAACGGTTAATACCACCCACGGCATACCGGGACAGGATGGCCTACAGAATACCGGACGGAACAACGCTCTCCGCCGCTGTCGAAACCGTGATGAGAAAAGTCCCCCATGTCGAGACCCAGAATGAGTTCGGATCCCTCGTTCGAAAGGAGCTCTCCGAACTCGGGAGCGGTTTCCGCGTCAGCGACGCACGCATAAGGCGCCTGGCCGTCGAAAGGGGATTGGTGCGCATAACCATTGAGTACAGGGCGTCCGAGTCAGAAACACGCCCTCGGATCTGCCCCGTGTGCGGCAACGCACTCATTCCGGTGCGGAACATGTCCCTTGACGGCGAATCCGTGGAGATAAAGCGCAAATGCTCCGTGTGTCCATATGCGATAGGCAAGACCTCTTTGGCGCCCGGCAGATACTCGTTCACGGCCTCGTTCGGACCGGAGGTCCCCGAGAACGTCAGGATAGCGAGGACTCTGGAACGCGCCGGCGCCAAGCTGCGCGAGGCCGCCGAGATCATCGCATCCGCGCTTGAAGGGACCAAGCTGGAGCCGAGAGGGGCCGCGGCCGCCGCCTCCATAGCCGAACTCGCCGAATCGGACGGGAATTCGTGCAGCGTGTCCAACCTTGTGAAAGAGGTCAGGGCGTTGGACGCAAGCCATCCCGGATGGGCCCGCCCCGCCGTTTCGCTCAAGAACGAGAACCGAAAGGATATATGACCCAAAGAGATTGACCGTGAGGGATGTCCGAACATGAGAAGCTGGGAGTTCACGAAGGTCGAGGACGGCAGGATCAGGATCGACAAATGGATGGCGGAGACGATGGGGCTCGTGGAGGGCGGATACATCTACAGCTCTTTGTTCAAATACCCCGACAAGGGTCCGAAAAGATATGAGCTTCTTCTATCCATGTTCCCTCAGGAGAACTTTCGCACGCTGGCCCACATAAACATCTATATGGAGGACGTCCCGGGAGCCACCGTCCAATCGGCTATGTTCTTGGGGGATCAGGGGGTCAACATCCTCAACTCCGTATCTCTGAACGGCATATCCGACACCACGATCATATGGAACATAATGGGCGAGCTGAACTTCGCCGGAGAGGGCGAACTCATCAAAGAGAGGTTCGCAAAGCTGAAGGCCTCGGACGACCCCTCGGTCTCCAAGATAAAATATGTGAGCATCAAGCCCGCCAACATCGGGAGGATATTCCGCAAAGACTCCGAAGGCGTCAAAGAAGAGGTGAGGCGCGGATCCCCCATAACCCTGAGCGACGGGGCGTTCGACCTCTCGGAGTACAGGGACATCCTCAACGACGTGAACGGCACGGAGGTCATGCTCACTCTCGATCCGGCATCGTGGCTCGTCTCCGTGGTGTTCTTCAAATCCGACACCAGGCTCGTGGAGATCAACCTGAACATACCCGACAGCCCCAGGACGATCGGCGTCGCGTTGGACTGCCTGGCCAAAGAGAACGTCAACCTGATATCGGTGTTCTCCAAGATCGTCATCGCCTACCAGAAGATGTCCCTCGAGGTCGTGGCGGACGCGAAGAACAGCGGCATCCCCATCGAGGATCTGGGCAAGCGGCTGGGTTCGTACCTCTCGGAACAGAACGGGGTGTACGAACTGGCGGGGATCAGGAGACTGAACTGATAGAATGAGGATAGCGGGGTTCGTCAAGACCGCCCTCTCCGAGTGGGAGGGCAAGAACGCCTGCATGATCCTCCTGCCCGGATGCAACTTCAGATGCCCGTACTGCAACCGCAGTCTGATCGACTCCGACGCTTCGGCGGATCATGCCGAAGCGGTCGATTACATCAAGACCCACAGGGACTTTGTTGATGCCGTCGTGGTCTCCGGCGGGGAGCCGACCGTCCACCCGGAGCTGTACGCCCTCCTGAAGGACCTGAAGAGTTTGAATCTCAAGATCAAGATAGACACCAACGGCAGCATGCCTGACGTCCTCGACGACATTGTGGGCGCCATGCTGGTCGACAAGGTCTGCATAAACGTCATGGCGCCGCTCGACGATGCGTCGTACACCGCCGCCGCGGGGGTCGTCGTCGACGCAGGGGCGGTGCGGAGGAGCATAGACATAGTCTCGCGCTCCGGCGTAGCATGCGAGTTCAGAACCACGGCCGTCCCCGGCATCATCGGGTCGGATGCCATGAACAGGATATCCGAAAGCCTTCCGGCCGGCGGCAGTTTGATCATTCAGCAGTTCGACCCTTCCGCCGCCCGGGACGCGGAGATGCGGAAGACCGTTCCGTATCCGACGCAGGCGCTGGTCAGGATGGCCGAGTCCTCAAAGAGGCATGTCCGGAATGTCCGGATAAGAGGGGCGTGATCACTTGACGAACGCGGCCCTTGCGGCATACGCCGCAGGTTTCAGCATCAGATTGCTCTCGTTGACCGCGAGGAACGGCGCGGGGGCCTCATCGAGGAACCTGTTCACTGCGGTCTGATCCTTCGAGAATATGCCT
>JAITQH010000086.1 GCA_031288985.1 Candidatus Methanoplasma sp.
ATCTACAACCATGCAATGATGTGGCCGGAGAGGATAAACCCGCAACCGATATCGACGGCAGATACCGCCCTCGGATAATTGATAAAAGGGTAGATGAACTGCTGTCCGCATTCGGCGGCATGCTGATAGTAGGACCCAAATGGTGCGGCAAGTCTTGGACAGGAATGCACCATTCGAAATCCGCATTCTTTGTAGGTGACGAGGATTCGGCGCTGTTTGCGACCCTGGATCCCGAATCGGCGCTCGGCGGAAATGTTCCGCGCCTTATCGACGAATGGCAGGATGTTCCGAAATTATGGGATATAGCTCGGAGAAACATAGATCTCAGCGGAAAAAAAGGGTTGTACATATTCACAGGATCCACGGCGCCGCCGAAAGATGCAACGCATCATACCGGAACCGGGCGGTTCGCCGCCATGCGTATGCATACCATGTCGCTGTTCGAGTCCGGCGACAGCAGCGGCGCAGTATCGTTGTCAAAGTTGTTCGACACAGGCAGAGTGGATGCCGCCCGTTCAAACATCGAATACAGAGAAGCCGTCCGCCTGATATGCAGGGGAGGATGGCCGGCCGCCGTCGGCATGAGCGATCGCGAGGCCGCAGACGTCTCCCGCATGTATGTCAGATCGGTTTCCGAATCCGGCATATCCGGCATCGACGGAAAAAGATGGAACAAAATGACCATGCGGCTCATCCTGAAGTCTTTGGCCCGAAACAATGCGACGCTCGTGAAGCCGTCAGTGATAGCTGCGGACATATCAGAAGGAGGGTCGAGCATTTCCGACGGCACGGTGCGCGACTACCTCGGCGCCCTCAAGTCGATATACCTGATCGAAGAACAGGAGGCGTGGACCCCCTCATTGCGCTCCAGAGCACGCGTCCGCACATCGCCGAAGATTCACTTTTCGGATCCGTCTCTTGCGGTTGCCGTGCTCAAAGCCTCCTCTGACATTTTGATGAGAGAGGCGCGCACTGCGGGGTTTTTGTTCGAATCGCTCTGTTACAGGGATCTTTGCGTGTACGCCTCCGCTTTGGACGGCGGCGTATATCATTATCGCGACAACACCGGCCTTGAAGTGGACGAAATAATAGAACTCAGCGACGGAAGATGGGGGGCCGTCGAAGTAAAACTTGGGACGTTCGAGTTCGACAAAGCGGCAGACAGCCTGTTGTCCCTCAAAGAAAAAGTAGGCCCGACGGGAGGACCTTCCTTTCTCATGATACTGTGCGCGTCGGGAGGGTTGGCTTACACCAGAGACGACGGCGTCGTCGTTGTGCCCATAGATCTTCTCGGACCGTAATGCGTGTTCTCAAAACCAACGCCGATCGGACTCCGAGGGTGAACAAAATGCAATCCCAAACGCGATGTCGGACGTTTAAAGATCGTCCGAACAGAGATAGTGGTGGGCCCGCCCGGATTTGAACCGGAGTCAATAGCACCCCAAGCTACAAGGATACCAAGCTACCCCACGGGCCCATGATAAGTGGTTTGGTTGTAAGAGGTTTATCCGAGAGGCGCTATCTCTCCGATGAGATCTGCGTGGGATACGATCATCCTGCGGCAACAGTATCTTTCGAATCCCAGATCGTCCAAGACTTTCTTGGGATCCTCTCCCATGCCTACGCGCTTGACGTATTCGGGGTAGGCGCTGCCCACCACCTTTCCGCATGTGAAACATCTCACCGGTATTATCATGATATCGCCTTAACGGTATGATTTCTGCTTCTTGGCGCGGGCGCCGTGTCCCAAGGGGTTCTTCGGGAGCTTTCTTCTGTCGTCATTGATTATGAGCGTCCTGTCGTACGCCCTGAAGACAGCCTCAAGCTCTTCATCCTTGTAGTAGTCCACAAGGCCCCGGGCTATGGCGGTTCTGGCCGCCGCCGCCTGGCCCATCACTCCGCCGCCGTTCACGATGACGGCGATGTCCACTTTCGAGGCCTTCCCCGGAACGAGTCCGAGGGGCTCTTCGATCTTGAGTTTCGCCAGCTCGGGGCTGTAGATGTCAAGGGGGACCTTGTTGATGGTGACCTTGCCGTTGCCTGCCCTCACGACCGCCCTTGCGACCGCGGTCTTCCTTTTTCCGCTTGTGTTAACTGCATCGGACATATGATCATCTCACATTGGATCCCAGGAATTTTGAAACGGCTCCCAGGGTGGTATATTTTCCGGTAATCGCTCTCACTGCGTCTTCGGGCCTGACCTTTTCGCAGTCCTCGAACTGTTTGGGGGTGCCGACGAACACGTGAAGTCTTCTGTATGCGTCCCTTCCGGTGGAGGTCTTCCAGGGGATCATGCCTCTGACGCATCTTTTGAACAGGAGGTCTGCCCTGCGCGGGTAGAACGGTCCCTTTCTCTTGGTGGCGTCTCCGCGGTCCACCTTCTCTTTGAACTGCGCGAAGACGAGATCTCTCCGTCCGGTGATGATGATAGCCTCTGAATTGAGGACTACGACCTCTTCGCCGCTGAGGATGCGCGACGCTACGTCGCTTGCAAGCCTTCCGTGCACAAGGTTCCTTCCATCTATGATTGTGACCATCAGTATCACCTCAGTATTCTGACATTGGAGCCTTCAGGGTTGGAGTCCATCAGCTCGGCGATCGTCAGGGTCTTTCCCCCGGCCGCTTTTATTCCGACGGCCGCAGCTTCCGAGAAGCTGTATGCCGCCACTGTCAATTTCTTGGTTACGCTGCCTGCCGCGAGAACTTTTCCGGGGACGACTACCGTCTCCCCGTCCTTTGCGTATCTTTCGAGTTTGCTCAGGTTCGCTTCGGCCCAGTTACTCTTGGGTTTCTCAAGCCGAAGCGCGATGTCTCGCCAGATGGCAGCTTCATTCTCCCTCGTCTTCGCCTTAAGATCGTTGATCAAGGCGATGAGTTGGGGATTCGTTTTGAAGCGTTGACTCATATTTCTGACTCTCCCGACATTGGGTAACGGTCGTATGTGGATGTTGTTTATAAAGATATGTAATCGGCGTTTCGCACCCGTCCCGACGGCGGCCGTTCCTGCCTCTGCCAAGGTGCAGGCGCCCGCGGCACACGTCCAATGTTGGGGTGCGGGATTCCCATGAGAATCGGCCGTCTGTTATTAAACCTGCCCCCGACGGGACGCATTCCGCCGACCTCCGCGCCCGCCGCAGGACATCCGAGCGTGTTTCGATGATGCGCCATGCTCACGCCGCACGGGTTTGCGACTCGGTTTACGATTTAATTTAATACTATCCCAGCTTTAAGGGTTTGTTCGGGTGACCACATGATAAGATTCGGGCCGGCAGGAATACCTCTCTCATGCAAAGGGCGTACGCTCAAAGACGGCATAGAGGATGTTCACAATCTAAGTCTGACGGCGCTCGAGATCCAAATGGTCCGCGCCAACGCATATACCAGGTACCCCGACGAGGAAGAGGTCGGCCTTGGGATGAAGGACGTCAAAGGAAGCTTTGTCGTCGAGATGATAAGGGACGGGGAGTCCATCATCGACCCCGACGAGCCCATCGGCGAAGAGGACGAACTTGTCTACATGCCGTCCGGGATCACGGACAGCTTCAGGGAGCTTTACGACGTCGGAGACATGGCGAAAAGGCTTGATGTCAGTCTGTCGCTCCACACTCCGCATTACATGGACCTGGGGTCCAACAACGAACTCACCGAATCCTGCATGGACAACATACGCCATGCGGGCCTGATTGTCAACGCCCTGAAAGGCGACATCGTGGTCACCAGCCTCGGCCTGTACACCGGAAGGCTGCCCGACGAGGATATCGACGCGAACATAGCCGAGAATCTGGAGATGCTCACGCTTTGGTGGAAGGACAACGGCCTGAAGCCGAAGCTCGGCATCGAGATAACGGGCAACCAGTCCGTCTACGGATCGTTGGATCAGATACTCCAGCTGTGCGACGGCATAGACGGGGTCGTCCCCGTGATAAACTTCCCCCACTATCATTCCAGGACCGACGGGGCGCTGGTGGAGTCGGAGGACTTCTCCGACCTGTTCGCCGCCGTGGAGCCGTATTGCAAAGGGAGCATGCACGCATCGTTCGCGGGCGTCGAATACGAGGACGGCAACGAAAAGAGGCTGACGCCCATAAAGAAAGGGGACCTCAAGTTCGAGCCCCTCGCCGAGGCGCTCTGCGACCTGAAGCCCGAGATAACCATAATCTCCGGATCCCCGCTGCTGGAGCACGACGCGATGTACATGAGGATCATAAACGAGAGGGTGCTCAGCAGAAGGGTGGCGAAGGCCATCAAAGAGCGTAAAAAGTCCGAGCTCGCCGCCGCGACGGCGGAGGAATGATCTTGAAAGAGACCATGGACTACATCAAAGAGAGCTGCAAACGTGCAGTCTACTCCATACCTCAGGACGATTGGGACGCGCTCATCGACATGATAGTCTCCAAAGACCGGATATTCGTGTTCGGGGCCGGGAGGTCCGGACTCATCGGACAGCTTTTCGCGGTGAGAATGGTGCAAATGGGCCTTCAGGTCTACTTTGTGGGGGACATGACCACCCCGATCATAGGAAAGGGCGATCTCGTCCTCCTGATATCCAACACGGGCGATACGGTCTCCGTGTTCACGACCGCCGAGATCGCAAAGCGCATGGGCTCATACGTTGTGTCGGTCACGTCGGACCCGAAGAGCAGGCTTGCCAAGGTGTCGGACCGCACGATCGTCGTCAAGACCGTGAAAGACGCACTGTCCTCCGAGCTGGCGCCTCTGGGAACGATATTTGAGGATACGGTACTGTTCTTTTTCGACTGCCTCGTGCCGGAACTCATGAAAAAGGTCGGCGTGAAAGAAGAGGACATGCGCCGGAACCACGCAATATGGGTCTGAGCGTCACTCCATAACGACCATGCGCACCGTCTCCGGTGCGCCGTCATTGCAGACGAACACCGCAAACGTCCCCGCATCAGGGTCGATCACCAATGCGAAACCCGCATCATTCCCAAAGATCCCCTCATGAGTTCTGATGTCCGTGTCGGAAAGGTAGCATCCGAACCCCGGGTGGGAGTGATACCACCCCACCACCTCGTCCCCGCAGGCGGAATCCATGGATCCGAAAAGCTCCTCCATGCATCCGCGGTCGAACCTGACGCTGACCTCGTCGGCGTCCAGCTCCGAGGTCGCCGTCCCCGTCACCACGGCATACTCGCCCTCGTCGTCGCAGTATGCGGCGCCCATCATCAGGCCCATGACCTCCTTCCTGACGGCGGCCCCCGCATCGGCATGAAAGATCATCTCGCGGACGGCGGTCTCGGCCGCGAACAGGCGCACGCCCTTCACCGCACGGGGGCGGTGCTTCCGTTCGGGTCCGCGGGCGGAGATGACCTTAGGCATTGTCTCCGCCGTAGCTGATGGTCGCTTCGATCTTCGGACGGTTGTCTGTGTACCATTCGGCCGCCTCCATGCAGGAGTTGGTTCCGTAAGGGTTGGCGGGATTCGGATCCGATATAAGGTTCTGCACGCATTTGACGAATGACGGGAGGCTCGACCCGAACGACCAGTCGTCAAGGGCTTTCACGCATACGAACCCTCCGTCCTCCGGCATCATGATGTTCGGGTGGAATATGGGGGTCAGCCATTTCGCCCTGGGCCGCTCGTACGGATACTCTTCCGAAATGACAAGCTTGAAGATATGCATGTCCCCCACGGAGTCCCTGGACACCCTGGCCGGTGTGTTGGCGAGTCCTATCTGCAGATCTATGGGGAAGTTGGCGTATTCCGGGGTCAGAGGCAGGCTGATGTTCAGATATTCGTTCAGGGCGCGGATCTCGTTGTTAAGCCGTTTTATGAGCACAGGGCGGGCGAGTCCCATCAGCGGCCGCCTTCCGGGTCGGGTATCATCTCGATCACGTCGTCATCGTAAAGGTTGATCTCCTCTATCCGCTGGCTCCCGTTCAGGAGCTTGGATCCCTTTCGGAGGACGTACGCCCCCGCGTCCTTGCCCCAGTATTCCGCCGCGGTGTCCACGATGTCCTCCACGGACTCATTCGGCTCCAACTCCATCCGTATGGAGGAGTTGTTCAGCGTGTTCACGACCGTCACTCTCACTGTCATAGCGTTTCCTCATGGTTCGGACAGGCCGGATCCACCGAGAGGGTCAGCGTGTCCGATTCACAGGACTCTCCGTTGTAGTAGCAGATCCCCCGAATGCACAAATCGCTCTTACCCGATAAAATCTTTATCGCTTCCCTCACCTGCATCGCGGCGATCACGGATGCGGTGGTTATCTCGGCGGCGGCCTTCGGAACGAAGACCGTCCCTCCTCCGGTGCAGGAGAACCTGGAGTCAAGCACCCTCATGTGGCTCTTGTTCACCGCGCATTCCAGGCACGGGCCGCCCGGAAGAACGACCTGCACCTTCCCTCTGAACCCGTCGGTGCCTCCGTCGATGTAAGGGATGCCGTGGAAACACGCGTGCGAGTTCGTATGCAGCCGCGCGGATATGTTGTCCAAGCATCCGAACACGATGTCATAATCCCAATCCTTCAACTCCTGCACCTTCGACGCGAGGGGAGCTACGCACGCGTCGGGACAGAGTTCCGATGCGCGGCGTGCGACGACCTCCGCCTTGTTCACGCCGGCGTCCTCATCCCTAAAAAGGACGCATCTGCTCAGATTGGAAACGGCCACGGAGTCCATGTCGACGACGGCGATCCTGCGGAATCCCGCCAGGACCATGCATTTCACGGCCTCGTTCCCCAGCGCGCCTGCGCCGACGACGAGGCATTTGGAGTTTTGGATCCGGTCCACGTCCAACCACCCTATCCGCCTCATGCGGTCGAAACGGTCGGCGTCGTATTCTCTCGGTCTCACGGGTTTGGATGGCCCACCAAGTATAGAAATGATATTATCTTCCCGACGCATCGGCATGTCATGACGGTCCTTCCCGAACATGACCATTGCAAGTTCTGCGGCGACGCGGTGCCGTTCGACCGGGCGTACTGTTCCGAAAAGTGCTATTGGGACGACCGGGCGGCATCGCAGAAGGAGAAGAGAAACAATCTTCTGTTCGCCGCGATCACCGTTGCGAGCGTGGCCGCGATCGCGGCCGCCGGCATCCTGCTGGGATGACGCACGGCCGAATCTTGCGCCGCGAAACGTGGGTATGTTTTTATCTCTTGCAACTGCATGAGGATTGGGGATCATGAAGCGCAAAACCGCCGCGGCCGCCGTCTATGCGTCGGCGATCATAATGTTCGCAGTGTTCTTGGCGTCGGCGCTCGCGCCGCCGGTCATGGGAGGACTTTCGGTCGAGGGCACGGACAGGCATGACGTAAGCACTGATGGGAAGAACATCAACGTGGAATGGGGAGTTGCCATCGAATCGTCGCTCCCGTACAGGATAAACGACGTGAACATATCCGTGAAGGTCGGCGGCGGACGCGGCATCACGATAGCCGAGGCCGGTTTCGACGTCAAAAACGGAACAACGACGAAAAATCTGTCGGGAAAGCTGCCCACCATAACGGCATTGCTGCTGGCGACCGGCGGCGACTCCAAGAAAGGAGTGTACGTGCCGCTGGATTTTGAGATTCGCGGAAGCTA
>JAITQH010000036.1 GCA_031288985.1 Candidatus Methanoplasma sp.
TTTCGGAACTTATTATGTTAAATAAGTTTTAAACACATTTAACTGCCGCTGACCGTCAAGCATCGAACGACGGGGGATCTTCTGCATCGTTTTCGTAAGGATCCCCGTCTTCCGCATCCTACGGAATGTTCACACTATCAGCATCCCCTTTCTCCCGTTCGCCGCCATGCGGTAAGCTTCGCGCAGGGCGAAGAACTCGTTCAGGAGGGCGTCGGCGGTGTCCTCGATTTGTTTCATCGCCTCGCGGCGGTCCGCTTTATCCATCCAACCCGCTTTGACAAGCTTTCTGACGCTCACTCTTTCGGAGAACTCTTTCGGGGTCAGCGGCTCCAACCGGGCGCATATCTCTTCAACCTCTTTCCTTGTCTTGAACACTGCGGGTGCGCATATCATATATCCGCCCTCCGGCGGACCGTCCGCGTTTCACAATGGGAAAGTATCCGCGATAGGGATTAATATATTGAAGCGCTGACAGGCACGTCGAGAGATGTAGGGCGGCCGACGGTAGGGTCTTCGGATCCGGCTGAGGAACTTCCCTCCTCCACAGGGCAAGATGAACCGGGAAATCCGGTAAGGCGAGAGCTTTGGCAAGGGCCCAGAAACGACACAGCCTCGGTAAACAGGATGATCTGCCGACAGTGACATTCCCGAGGATTTGGTGAAACGGCGACACCTCATCGGAGCAAACTCATACAGCCGGGTTGAAGTGCCCCTGACCGGCGGGTAGAGCGCATAGTCGAATGCCGCCTGAAACAGAAGGGGGGGTACTAACATGACTCGACACAAAGTTGCCTCACGGCAACAGCCTTTTTTCCATATTTATCCCAAATTTATAATAAAACGACTCCGATTACGGGGTGTGGCATTGGATCCGCGATACAAAGCCGTCGGATTTGACATGGACGGCACGTTCATGGACACCGACGTGGATTACAACAAGCTCGGCCTCGCCGTCTTCGACACGCTCGTCGAACTCGGAGTTCCCGAGAACATCATTGTCCGCGGCGGGAGATCCCATATGGAGAACGGCGTCGGGTGGCTGAAGAACTGCGGGCGCGGCAGGGACGCCGATAATTTGGAATGCCTCGTATCACAGCGGTGCACAGAGATAGAGATGGAGAACGTCGAACTCGCAAAACCGTTCGCCGGGGCCGTGGAGGTCCTGGAGCGTCTCAAAGTTTTGGGTTATGGGGTGGGTATACTCACCCGCGGCGGACGGCGCTATGCCGTCGCTGCGCTCGGAAGGGCGGGTGTTCTGAACTCGTTCGACGCGGTCGTCGCAAGGGACGACTTTCCCGAGAAGGATGCAAAGCCGTCTCCCAAAGCGATGATGAATCTGGCCGACGCGCTTGGAGTGGCTCCCGCGGAGATACTTTACTTGGGAGACAGCGTGATTGATTGGATCACCGCGCGGGATTCCGGAGCGGGATTCTACGGCGTGCTGACCGGCGGATTTGACAGGAATGATTGGAAGAATGCCGGGAAGGACATACCCGTCATAGACGGGGTCCGATCCCTCCTCGGCATGTTGGACTGATCACTGGGTGCCGTCGCCGAGAGTGTGGAACCTGTCCTCCTCTCTGCGGTGCTCCAAGGTGTTGTACCTGAACCTCTTAAGGTTGTCGTCGAACGTCGTGTTGACGGGCAGGAGCTTCTTGGCCAGCTGCATCACCGAGCTTCCCAGCGTCATGAGCTGCTTGTTCATGTTGAGTCCGAACCTTGTCTTGCCGCACACCAAGTGTCCGGGGTTCACGACGTCGTTGGGATCCAAGACGGTCTTCAGGTTTCTCATGTAGTCCACGGTGCGGGCGTCATGGATGTTGTCCAGATTCCACGCGAAGAAGACTCCGAATCCGGTCGTTCTTCCGCCGTATTCCGCCGCCCTGTCGCCAAGGAAGAAGTTGAACGCAAAGGCGGTCATTCCCAGAAGGGACTCGTCGTCCTTGAAGTAGTAAGGCATGAACAGAGACGTGTTGCGGTCGACGACCACGCCGATGATCCCTCCGGGCTCCATCTTCATGGTCTTGAATCCGGCATAGCATTCGCCGACGAATTCTCCCCATTTCGAATTGGGCACGATGACCTCCGCAGGTATCTCGCCGACTCCGACCCTCCTTGCCCTGAACTCGTAGCATCTCTCCTGCCACTCATGCACGCCGATGTCGTCGCCGATCCTGACGCCTTTGCTCTCGGCGGCTATGGCGTCCATCTCCGCCGCGTCAAGGTCGTTGAAAGCGGGGTCTCCCTGGAACGTTGCCAGAAGTATGCTCTTTGCGTCCGGCGCATGGCCTCCCGCCCTCCTTTGGTTGGCGAAGTGCATCTCATCCTCGAACGATAGGTGGAGGGGTTTGATGCTGGGGTGGTTGGATATGGCCGTTATCGCCGCCTGCATGTCTGCGAGCTTCTCGAAGGAGTATGCCAGCGGTTTCAGCGATCCGAAGGGGTATATCCTGAACGTCACAGTTCCGAAGACGCACAGAGTGCCTTCGGAGCCGGAGAAGAACCTGTTCAGAGAGTATGCCGTGCCGTAGGAGCCTACATGCTCGCTGCCGGTCTCCAGTACTGTACCGTCCGAAAGGACGATCTCCATGTTCAGTATGTTGTCCTTTGCCGCGCCGTACTTGTACGATCCTATGCCCATGCCGTTGGTGGCTATCCACGCGCCGAGGGTGGCGGACGGGAAACTGGAAGGATAGGATCCGATTATGTATCCTTTCTTCATGCATGCTTCCAGAAGGTTCTTCCATGTGCACCCGGCTCCCACCTTCACATACAGCTCCTCTGTGTTGATCTCGAGGACCTTGTTGAACTTGGAGGACATGTCTATGACTATGCCTCCGCAAGCGGGCATGCATCCCCCGAGGCCCCACGAGGAGTTGCCCCTGGGTACGACGGGTATGCCGTGCTTGTTGGCGATCCTCACGACTTCGGACAGGCCTTTCACATCGGACGGCCTGACCACCAGGTCCGGCATGTTCCTGAATGCTATCCCCGCTTCCTTGGGCAGCGGGGCCATGTCTTTGCTGTAGAGCACAAGTTCCACGCCGTTGTTCGTGACGTTGTCCTTGCCTACGGCCTCTTCTATCTCGGCTATTACGGCCTCGGTGACCTTTCTGGACAGATTCTTCTTGGCGGCGCCGACTGTTTTGGTCGGCGACCATTTGAACACATCGCGTCCGAGCGCCCTTCCTCCCAGTGCGGACGCCTTTGCGTGGACCGAGTCCGCGCTCTCTCCGGACACTGCGAAGTGCGCCGTGCCGCTGTCTGCGATCGTCCCGTAGGACGACGGGCCCACGGACTCCAGGAACGTCTTCCAGTCCTTGAGCGGGACCACTGCCTCGACGATGCCTTCCTTCTTGGCGCCGCATACGGCCCTGCATATCTTGCACGCGTCCTCCTTTGCGATCTTGACGCCTATCTTGCCCAGGATCCCGTCGAGGGCCGCCTCTTCCAGGTCGACGTGCTTCTCCGCCCCGTCCAATGTCGCCAGTATCGTAAGCTTCCTGCCGCACCACGCGATGTCGCGGGGCTTTATGCTGGGGTGCTGCGCTATGGCGTTGAAGGCGGACTGCATGTCGAAAGCCGACTCGAACTGATATGCGGCGAGCCTGTCCGTCCCTTTCGGGTGGATCTTGAATGTCGCTTCGATGACCACTCCGAGCGTCCCTTCGGACGCCGCAAAGAGATTGTTCAGGTTGTATCCCGACATGTACGCCCCGATGTTGTCGTAGCCCGTTTCGATGACGTTGCCTTCGTCGGTCACGATGCGGAGGTTGAGGACGTTGTCCTTCGCGGACCCGTATTTGTATGAACCGAAGCCTACGCCGTCCGTTACGGCCCATTTGCCTATCTGAGACGATCTGTCCGCCGGGTACGAGCCCAGCGTGAACCCTTCCTTGGCGACGGCTTTGATGACCGCTCCCACATCGGCGCCTGCCCCGACCCTGACGGACAGGGACTCTGCGTCGATCTTGGGTTCCGGGTTGAATTCGGAGAGATCCACGAATATCCCGCCGTCGGCGGGAGAGCCGTCGATGGCCCACGACGGGTTGTTGCCCGAAACGACCTTGACGCTGTTCTTCTTGCCGATGAGGATGATCTTGGTGATTTCCTCTGCGTTCTTGGGCTTTACGCATGCCCAAGAGCCGTTGCACTTGCCGTCGCAGACCTCGACGCCGGCTCCGATGGTCTGTCGGAGCGTTTCGATGACGCCTGAAGTCAATTTCGATGATCCTATGTCGCCTGAGCTCATGACTTGTCCTCTCCCTGTATCCTAAAAGGGGAATTCTACGGCGTGGGTAGCGGATTATATGTTATAAGCGTTGTGTAAATCGCCGCAGGCGGCCGCCTGAAAGGGCGCGGCCCGACGGCCCTGCGTCGGACGCCGAAGCAGGCCCGACCGCTTTGTCCGGCATGAAAATATGCGTCCTGCCCCCGCACTCCGAACGGCCGAGGCCGTCGACGGCCGGAGCGCCTCCGCGGCTCCCGCCGCACGGGTGGGCCGACAGATGTGCCATACGGCCTTCTTCCCGCGCCGGACGGGGGTGTGCGGATTCATCTGCCCGCTCTGCGGTCGTCGTGCTCCACTTCGGAGCGCGTCTTTATCCTTATGAGCATGCTGCTGTCGTTGATCTTCGAAGGCGATATCGTGCATATCTCTCCCAGTCTGCGTCCGTAGACGGCCATGTCCTCCACGTGCCTGCGGTGCTCCTCGTACCCTATCTTCACCCTGAGTCCGTCCAAATGCATGACTATCGGCCCCGGGCGGAGGCACATGTTGACCGGTTCGTAATCTTCCAGCAGCTGTTTGATCTCCGCCGGGTGCACGAACAGCGGATCCTCTTCCAGGATCTTTCTCTTCTCGGAGAGCGTTCTCTCCACGGCGTCGGCGATCTCGTCCAGCTTAGCCCTCTCGGGAGCGGTCCTCATCCTCTCCATCTTCCTCCCGACCCCGGACACGATGGCGTCGTAGGCGTCGTCTATGCCTTCCGGGACGGGGCCGCAGACCAGCACCAGCGGGGCGTCGATGTCCCTGAACAGCTCGGTCTTCGCCTCCACGCAGTTCTTGAAGTTGCCGAGCATGAACACTGCCGCGTCGTACTCGTCGATGATCATCTTCTCTTCCAAGTTTATCTGGGCGGTCTTCTTGCCCCTCCCTCTGGCCAGGCCCATAACCACCGTTATGGAGCCGCGGCGCCTCAGGTTCTCCGCTATGTCGCATATCGGGTGCGGCATGTGGTGGCGCCCCAGCGTCGGCCCCACTATCGCGATCTCCGTCCCCGCCAGAGGGACGCTTTTGACCTCCCCTCCTATGTCCTTGCACAGCGCTTCGATGGCCTTGCGGTCCCCCTCGGGGACGGACATGGTGACGCTGAGCATCTGGGAGCTCCTGTTCTTCTGGAGCACGGCGCCTCCGATGTCCTCTATCATCTCGAAGAGTTCCTCGGAACGGTAGATCCCGCCGTCGTACATCATGACCTCGAACATTCAGACACCCTCCGCAGTGTGTATCTTCATGCCCTCTTCCAGCATGTACGGCTCCATGATCTCCTCCGTGGCCACGACAGTGATCGTCCTTCCGTCTATGAACGTCCGGCGGTTCTTGATCCCTTCAGGCATTGTTCTCCATATGGCTCCGATCATATCGTTCACGGACTCCTCGTCGGATGCCACGAGAAGAGCTTTGACCTCGCTCTCGGATGCGCCGATCACGTCCAGGTCGAACCTTGTCTGCTGATCCACAGACTCCCTTCCAAACTTCTTCCAGAGCTGTTCCAGTATGCTCGGGGCGTAGCGCTCGTCGGTGATCGTCAGATGCACGTTCGCTCCCTCGCTCCTCGCGTTGGCCGCGTCGGCGACCGTCTTGCTTGACGGCTCCGCCCTCATTCTGACGGAGAATATGAACAACGGCACCGTCGGTTTGAGGACCAGCGTCGCCTTCTCGATCAGAGACAGCTTGTTGATGTCGGCCATTATCCTGGTGAACAGATCCGAATAGGACCTGTCGCCGTACTCGTCCTCCGATATGATGTTCACGTCCATGGGAACCTCACAGGAACCCCGAGCTGAGCAGGGCTCCGCCGACCGCGCCGATGTACTGCGAGTCCGGGGGCACTATGGGCTTCTCTCCGAGCACTTCCCCCACCGCCTTCACGAGTCCGGATATGAGGGACGTCCCGCCGACCTGTATTATCGGATGCCTGACGTCTATCTCCTGCAGCTGTTGTTCGTACACCTGCTCCGCCACGGAGTGGCAGGCGGCGGCGGCCACGTCCTCGAACGACTTTCCCTCTCCAAGCGTCGTGACGAGATCCTGTATCCCGAACACGGAGCAGTACGAGTTCATCTTGGCGTTCCGCCAGTCTCCCGCGTCGGCGAGCCTGCCAAGCTCCGTTATCTCTATTTTCAGACGCTTTGCCGTCATCTCAAGGAACCTTCCGGACGCGCCGGCGCATATGCCGCCCATGGTGAAGTTGTCAGGGACGCCGTCCCTGACCGTTATGGCCTTGTTGTCCATTCCTCCGATGTCCAGGATCGTCGCCTCCCCGCGCTGCCTGTCGGCAAGCCATACCGCACCTTTGGAATTGACCGTGAGCTCTTCCTGCACAAGCTTGGCGTTTTAATATTTGCCGAGTGTGAAACGTCCGTATCCGGTGGTGCCGATGGCCTCTATCTGCTTCATCTCCACGCCCGCCTGTTCCAACGCGCTCTCCAGCACCAGCTGGGCGGATTTCACCACGTCCCCTGAGGCTGTCCAGTCCTTCCCCAGGATCTTGTTGTTCTCCATGACCACAGCCTTCGTCGTGCTGGAGCCGGAGTCCAGGCCGACGGTTATCCCCGTCTGCCTCTCCCTTGCCAAAAGTTCTTTTCTGGTCACGATCGTGACGAGGGCCTCCATCCTGGTGAGCAGCTGCGCCGCCTTCAGCCTCTCGGTGAACGAGTACGTCACCACCGGCAGGCGGGTGTTGTCCTGTATGAAGCGCCTGAGTTCGTTCCTCACCAGCGCCGCCTCGGCGCATCTGAAACAGGTGGTTATGAACACTGCGTCCGCATCGTACTTCCCATCGGCCAAACTGACCGCTCTGGCTATCATGAGCTTCAGCTGCGGCGACCGCGGGTTGAACCCGAATCTTTTCAGTGCATCGTTCACGTCCGCGTACGACACGTCGGGATACACCACCTTGGCGCCCACGGAGCGGGCGGCCTTCTCTATCTCGTACTGTACGCTGCTGTACTCCGTGCCGCAGGACAGCTGCGCGATCTTGATCGTCATTTAAGCCCCTCCAAGAATTCCTTTATGCTGCCGACGACGGCCTTGGCCTCCTCTTCGGTGTTGGGGTATGCCACCGACAGAGCGGGTATGCCGCGGCGCTTGATCAGATATCTCACCATCTCGTTGGATCTCTCGCATCCGACGCATCCGAAGTTGAACGGAGGGTCGAGCATGATGAGGGCCGCGTCTGCGGCATCGATGAGAGGCCCCCACAGGGCAAGCCTCCCTCTTATTCCGGACGGGACCTCCACTCCTGCGTATTTCAGCCCCTTGACCACGTCGTCCAAGGTGACGTTCATCGGCGGCAGGTCAAGCTCTATGTTGTCTATCCTATCCTGTATCGACGCCATCGCGCCCAGCGGCTCGTGGCCGAACCTCTCCACCAAGTCGAACAGTATCAGACTGTTTGGCGGATCTATGAACACTTTCATCTTGCTGCCTCCGTTATTTTCTTGAAATCTTCCACAGGGAGCTTCTCCGGCTCCGGCGGGAGTTCGTGCTTCTCGCCTTTGCCGCAGCTCTCCAGGCCGCAGGCAATCAGCGGGAGCGATTCCCATTCGGCCTCGAGCTGTGCGTAACCCGGCCTGGTGCCGTGCTCCGCGCGGCACCTGCGGGGGTCGCCGGCGGGATACGCCCTCTTCTTGGAGAATACGTCGTAGGGGTATCTCTCCCGGACCGCCGCGAGCACCTCCCCGATATTCTCCTCCGACCCCTCGGCGAGACAGCCGTAGCATGTCTCCTTCACTTTCACCCCTTTGCCCATGGCATGCACCGCTCTGACCAGCTGGTCGGGCGTGACCCTCGAATCGGGGGATATCATGAACAGTCTGGTCTCTCTTTCGCCGCTCATGCCTCTTCCTCCGTGATGTATATTATCTCGTCCTCTTCCAATTGGTCCAGCTTCTTCGGGTCGCCGGCGAACCTGCCCACCATGTTGGTCCCGTACGGCTCTTCGCCGGTGGGTCCGAACTCCCTGCTGTCCTGCAGCCGGATGCCTATGAGGCCGTGGTGCGGCCTGGATTGGTTGGTTATCCCTATGTCCCCTTTCCTGCATTTTTTGAACGGCTCCTGAGGATAGAGGTTCTTGGATCTCTCCTCGTCGCCGTAGAATGTGGTCAGGGACATGCCGGGAAACGCGAACTGCGTCTTGAGCGTGCCGACGGGTTTGTGGCTGAGTCCCGTGACCTTCTTGAAATAGTGATTGGAGATCGGATCCGGCACGTCCAATATTACCCGGAACACTTTCTCTTTCGGCACGCCGAACGTCTCCGCCTCTTTCAAAGAGAGGGCGGGCATCGTCATCTCGGGATTCTGATCCGCGATCACCGCGTCATCCGAAACGTCCCCTGTGCGCTTCTGTTTTATGCCGAACGCTTCGAGGAACCTCTGCCCGTCGGCCTGCGTCATCCCCACCGCCAAAGCCCGTTTCGGCTCTGTCAGAACGGTTATCTTCTCCCCGGCGGGAGCCAGTGCCGCAAGGGAGTAGCCCCTTTGGAGCTTTCCGGCGCTGTTGTGCGACGGGGAGACCTGCCTCTTGTCCTTGTATATGTATATGCGGCCTGCGCCGACCCCGGCGCAGCGGACCGTCACGCCGCCCGCGTCCCTGACCTTATGGCTCTCCTCCGGGATCGAGGCGTCCGTGTCGTCCCTGCATCCCATGAAGCTCCCGGTGGAGTCGCTCACTCCGAAGTAGCCTTTCGAACCGACTATGAGCATCTGCTCGGCGGACACGGGGGATTCCCCGTCCAAGGACACGAGGATGTGGGAGTCCACGGAGTATCCTTCCCCGAGTTTGTACGACATGTCCTTAGTCACTATCACGTTCTCGCTGCTGGTCTCGGACTCCACCGGGCGTATCGCCGTTATGGCCTCCCCCTCCCGCAGCGAGCTTACGAGATGCCTTCCCACGGATATTCTTCCTATCAGGCCCGTTCCGGCGCCATAGGCGCGGCGGTGCGGGCGCCTTGCGATCATTATGTATGTGGTGTGATTGTCATTCCCGCCCAGGGAGAAGAACACGTCGTACATGCGGTACGAACCCTCCTCTCTGCTCGGCGCGATCTTCGTGGGGAACGCTCCGAACGCCACTATGTCCTTGGTGACCCAACGCGTGGTGGAGCCGATCTCGCTTTCGATCAGCGATCTCCAGACCTCGGCGTCCGGCGTGTCGGCCAGGGATATTACCATCTTCCCCGCCGTCGTCTCTATCTCAAAGTCCCCGGTGACGGTCCTGAGCTTCTCGGTGGACAGGTGCACGGAGACCAGCGAGTCTTTGACGTACTCTTCGCCGGCCAGCGCATCCTTCAGAACGGCTCCGGGCTTCAGATCCTTCTCTTTTCCGTTGACGGCGACCTTCATCTCCCCCGGCCCCCCGAAGGCAGCGTCTTCTGCACCTTGGACACCACCTCGTCCAGTTTGTCCTGGGAGCAGGTCACTCCGCGCACGACTCCCGTCACTATCTCTCTTATCTCGCCTCTGGTCTGTACGTCCCCGTCGGCGGGCATGACGTTTGCCGTCCTGACGCCGATCGCCGCGAAGTCCTCGAAATCGACCGGACATTGGGAAACGATCACGGCCGGCATGTCCACGTTCCGGAGTATCAGCCTAGCTTTGTAGATTATGTGCTGCCTCACATTCCCCAGGTGTATCAGCGCGACCTTGAACTGCCGTATGCGGTCCGCTTCTATTGGATCCAGACCGAACAGGGTGCCCGTGCTCACGTCGGGGGCGTCCGCCGGCACTCCTCCGCCGGCGTTGACCACCAGCACGCTGGTGTCTATCCCCTCCTCTCTGAGGGCGTACGTTATCTCGCAGACGGGCTTGGTTATGTGCCTCCGGCCGGGGCCCATGGCTATGACGACCACGTCGGTCCCGCTCTCGGATATGGTGGCGCGCTGCGCCAATCCTCCTCCCACGCCGAGCCCCATGGACTCGCGGCATTCCACGAAGCTGAGATGCCTGCCGATCTGCTGTTTCAAGGCAGTTCACCTTCTTCTGCGCGGCCCTCGCGGTCGAATCTTCCGATCACCTCTTCGGGAGTTCCTGCGCCGAGTATCCTGCCCCCTTTCATGAACGCCGCGCGGTCGCAGCAGTTCGTTATAAGATCCATGTCGTGGCTGACGATTATGAACGTCTCGTCCAGTTCGTCCCTCGCATTCAGTATGGATTTCGCGATAATTGTCTTGGTGATCGGGTCCATCGTGCCTGTGGGCTCGTCCAGGATGATTATCCTGGGTTCCTTGATGAGGACCTGCGCGAAAGCGATCCTCTGGCATTCGCCGACGCTGAGGGAGTCCGGATAGGCGTAGAGTATGCGCTCGACGTCCTTCCTGGGAAAACCGACTCCGGTCAGGGCCTGAACGGCCTTCATCTTCGCCAGCTCTGCGGGCATCTTCATGCCTATGCAGGTGGAAAGGTTCTGCAGGACGGTGTCGAAGGGGTACAGGGTGTATTCCTGATGGAGGAACCCGATGTACGGCGTCGCCCGGCCTTTGCCGGCGAACCCGCTCTCGGTCATGTCTATCCAATCATCCCCGATCCTTATGCGCACGGTCCCTCCCGTGGCGGGCGTCATGCCGGATATCATGCGGGAGAGCGTGGTCTTTCCCGCGCCGGAAAGGCCCACCAGGGCGAATATCTCCCTTTCTTTTATGTCGATCGTGACGCCGTCCACGGCCTTCACGACGCCTCTGGACACAGAAAAGAAATGTTTCTGGGCGTTCTCCAGCTTTATCAGCGGCTCGCCGGCCGCCTTGACCTCGCCCTTGTCGAACTTGTACTCCGAAAGGAACTTGTCGGTGACCTCTTTCGGATCCCCTTCGGCGATGACCTTGCCGGAGTCCAGCCATATGGCGTGATCGGCCATCTGCACGATCGCTTCCGGCCAATGGGAGGCGAACACCATGCCTATCCTGTGCTCCCTCACGTACTCCACAAGCCTCCTGTGCACCAGTCCGGCGGTGTACGGATCCAAGGTGCCGGTCGGCTCGTCGGCCAAGAAGAACAGCGGATCTTTGGCCAGCTGCCTTGCGATCACGACCCTCTGTTTCTCTCCTCCGGACAGATCCCTTGCTATGTGCATGGTCCGGTGGGTCATGTTCACGAACTCCAGAAGGTTCACCGCCTTGTCGATCCTGTTCTTGGCGTCGGAAGGTATCGCTTCCAAGACGTTCTCCACCACGCTGGAGTCGCCGTAAAGGGCGAACGTTCTTTGCAGCATGATCGCTATGCGCCCCTTCATCTCCTGCCTCTCGGGGTCGAACTCCTTCAGGCCCCAGTAGTCTATGGTCTCCCTCTTCGGCGCGGAGCCGCATTTGGAGCATGGGACGCCGTCGAACGGAAGATCAAAGTTCCCGCATTCGGGACAGCGGTTGACGTTGTAGAGTATGCGCCCGGAATCCGGGGCGTATCCTTCGCTTCCCCTGAGCATGTGTATGAGCACGCTCTTGCCCGCCGCGCTCTTGCCCACGAGTCCCAGTATCTTGCCTGCCGGCACTCGGACGCTGACGTTCTCAAGCACGGTCTTGCCGTTGAATTTCTTGGTGACGTTCTCTGCGACGAGCAAATCTGCCGACATGTCCATGCCGGCAAAACTGCTAACAGACATATAAACGTGATGAGGGTGCAAAGAGCGGTTGTTTAACAGGATTTCGTGGTTGTTTTACCGCCGCCGGGCATCTTTTTATGAGAACGGGCATCGTTCGGCGCCGCATCCCGATTGTCGGAGGCTCCGGCGACCCTCGGCCGTCATCCGAATGGCCGCCATGTTCGGAAAACCCCCGGGCGCAGCGATGGGCGCGATATGGTTTCATTGAACCCGTCCGCAGACAGTGGTTGAGATGTTTCACTTCGGTCTCTGTGTGATTTTTATCCTTTCATTCCCCCTATTTTTGTGTAAGTTTTGTTTCATTATTCCCCCTGTTTTTGTGTAAGTTTTGTTCTAGTATTCCACCTATTTTTGTGTAATTATTCTCATTTTATTCCCCCTATATGTGTGTAATTATATACTTGGCCAGCAATTACTGTTCATGCTTCGCAGAAAGATTACCGAGAATCTGATAAAGTGGAAGTCCAACCCAAATAAACATCCGCTGCTGGTGAGGGGTGCGAGGCAGATCGGCAAGA
>JAITQH010000013.1 GCA_031288985.1 Candidatus Methanoplasma sp.
TGGACATGTGGTTGATGACTCGGATAAAGGACGTGGACGACGTGCTGGACGGATTCATGGGCAACGCCGAGAAGCTTCTGATACCGTATCACACCCTGAAACACACGGGCGACCTCAGAGACGTGATCGACATCTCGGACTGCTGCATGCCGACGATATTCTCGGACAACGGGCAGGCGAAGTGCTTCAAAGGGAGCGCCGAGATCGGACGCGTCCTGAAGGAGATGGAGTCCGTGCGTTTTCCGAGGGCCGTTGTCTTTGACGCGGACAATTCGATATCCCCGGACGATTGGTCGCACATTTACGAGAGACATCCCGGCACGATCCCGTTCTTGGGTTCCTGCCGCAACGCCGATGCCCTGAAGAGCATCGGCTTCGAGGACGTCATCGCCGCTCCGTGCCTCTGAACCCGTCCGCGACCCTGCGGCCGAACTCCGCCGCCTGCGTCTCGGCATCCGTTATCAGGGCGCGGTCCGTGCCCGGAAAGCATGTGTCGCCGGCCCAGCTCATTCCTGCGGTCGCGGCGAAGGATCTTATCACGGTCAGCGTGTTTCCGAAGTTCGGCGCGGCGCTTCCTCCGCACAGCATGCCCGCCGCATATCCTCCGCCTTCCTTCCTGTGGTGCCACAGAGGCTGGAACCTGTCTATCGCAGTCTTAAGCATTGACGATGGGCCGCTGAAGCGCACGGGGGCCGCCATCACGAGAAGGTCGCACTCCTCCAACATGCCGTAGACTGGGGTCATGCCGTCTGATATGACGCACCCGTCCGACGAACGGCATTGTTCGCAGCCGGTGCAGTGCCCGATATCGAGTCCGAGAAGGAACAGCTCGCAGACATCCCATCCTTCCTTCTCCAGAGATGCAGAGAATGCGCCGCACATAGCCGTCGTGAATCCGCCGCGCCTGCCTCCTCCGTTGAGCACCAGTGCCTTCACGCTCCTGCGCAAGGGGTGTATTGTTTTATATGTTCCGTGCAATTGAGGGATGATTGGAGGATGAAATTGGACGAATTCGTCAAATTTAAAGAGATGGATTTCCCGCGCAGCGTTCTGTTGGGCCATGACGCCATACTGCGTGTGGCCGATCTGTGCAAGTCCCTCCATTTTGGGAAGACAGGCATCATCGTCACCGGCGAAGAGACATACCGCGCCGCAGGCAAAACAGTGGAAGACCTTGTCTCGGAAAAGTATGACGTGAACGTGGTCAATGTCGGAAACGCCACAATAGAGAATGTGAACGCGGTCTGTTCGACGGTAAAGGAACAGAAGGCGAAATTCATATTGGCCGTCGGCGGCGGCAGCAAGATAGACATCGCAAAGATGGCCGCCAAGAAGGCGAACGTCCCCTATGTGAGCATACCGACCTCCGTCGCCCACGACGGCATAGCTTCCGACCGCGCCTCGCTGAAATCCGACACGGGAGCCGTTTCCATGTCTGCGGTATCCCCCACCGGCCTGATAGCGGACACGAAGATCATCCACGCGGCCCCGTACCGCTATCTGGCATCGGGATGCGCGGACGTGATATCCAATCTCACCGCGCTCATGGACTGGGAGCTTGCGAGAAGCTGCAAGAACGAAGAGTTCAGCAGTTCTGCGTACTTCCTGGCGAAATATGCCGCAGACAACCTCATAGACAACAGCAAACAGATCAAAGAAGGCGGGGAGGAAAGAGTGTGGCGCGTCATGCGGCCCATCATCGCATCCGGCATCTCCATGTGCGCCGCAGGCAGTTCGAGGCCGACAAGCGGATCCGAACACATGTTCTCCCACGTGCTTGACATGAAACACCTCGGAACGGGCCTCCACGGGGAGCAGTGCGGCGTCGGGGCGATAATGATGATGTATCTCCACGGAGGAGATTGGAGGCGCATACAGGATGCGCTTTGGAATATCGGCGCCCCTATAACCGCATCGGACCTGGGGCTGACGGACGACGAGGTCGTGGAAGCGCTGACGGAGTCGCACAGCATCAGACCTGACAGGTACACCATTCTCGGAGAGAACGGACTGACAAAGAAGGCGGCCGCCTCCGTCGCGAAGAAGACGGGAGTCATAGGCGCCCACAAGCCGCCGAGGGCCCCGAGGCAGAGGGGAAAGACGACCGTCGGCTCAGAGGATTGAGATGGTCGCAATCACGCTCATCAGCGATTCGCTGGCCGAGACGGGGAAAAGGTTCTATTTTCTGGGCCCCCAGCCCGAATGCGAGGCCTGCAAGCTCAGAGGCGCATGCCTTAATCTGTCGCAGGGCTCCATGTACGTAATAAGGGGTGTTCGGCCTCAGACCCACGAATGCGCCCTGAACGAGGGGCTCGTCAGGGCCGTGGAGATCGAAAAGGCGCCGACGGCCGTCGTCATCCCGAAGAGGTCGGCCATCGAAGGGAGTTTGATAACTTTGCGGCCGTACGACTGCGGGCAGATGCGCTGCGCCAACTATTCGGGATGCCATCCCGTCTGCATGGAAGGCGGGAAGTACTCCGTGTTGGAAGTCGCAGGGGATGTGGAATGCCTTGCGGGTGAGAAGGTCGTCTCCGCCAAGATCCTGTGATCAGAACTTCTCTCCGGTTATCCTCTCATACATGCTGACGTAAAGAGCGCTCACCTTCTCTATGATGTCTTCGGGCAGCGCGGGTATGGCCGGGTCGGCGAACCCTTTCTCTCTGGCCTCCGTCAGCTTCCTGTGGTACCCGATGTCGCGATAGTACTGACGGACGAACTCCTTGGAAAGCTCCACTATGTTGCCTTTCCCGTATTCCTCCGCGTCCCACCATCTGTCCTCGTCCAAAGTGCCGAATGTGTCCAGGACCATCAGCTTGCGATCCCTGTCATAACCGAATTCCTTCTTTCCGTCGCAATGGATGAGGTTGCGCTTGGCCGCCTCCCTGTCGATGATCCCGTCTATTCTGAGGACGGTCTCCTTTATCTCCTCGTACTCGCGGTCGGACAGCCCCGCCATCTTCTTGGCTTCGGCGTCCGTGAGGTTCGTGTCGTGCTCCTCCAGCTTAGTCGTGGATTCAATGTAAGGCGTCGGGAGCTTCTCTCCGTATTTCACTTCATGCCCTTTCGGGAACCCCAGCTGCTCCGCCGTGATCTTTCCTGCCCTGACCCTGTCGAGCAGCGATCCCGCGGCATAGTGTCTGCAGATCACTTCCAGCGGTATGAGGTAATTCACCGTGCCGCCGTTGATGCTGTCGTAGTCGCGTATGACGTCGACCCTTTCCACCCTCATCCTGTCTTTCGCCGGCTCGCTTATGAAGTGGTTGCGGATGCCGTTCTCGGAGAGGATCCCGAACCAATACTTCGCCGTTCTGCAAAGCGTCTCGCCTTTGTGAGGTATTTTGGACGGGATTATGTTGTCGAATACGGAGATGTTGTCCGTATAGGCGAATTCCAGAGTCTCGTCGTCAACAAGGTAGACCTCCTTTACCTTTCCTGTCATAAGGTGTCGCATACGCCTTCATGCCTCCATCACGTATTAACGATTTTCGAGCAGATAGGACACTGCACATCCCTGGCGACGTCCACGACCTCGAACGAGTTGCTCGTAAGATCCGCGGTGAACAGTTTTCCTATGAGGGGTTCTCCGACGCCGGTTATCAGCTTTATGACCTCTGCGGCCTCGGCTGCGCCTATGAACGACACCGCCGCGCCGACCGACGGCAGCACGGGCCGCTTCTCCACGGCCTTCAGAAGGCAGTCCAAACAAGGCGTCTTCCCGGGAACGACGACCGTGACCTGCCCGTGAAACCCTATGACTCCCGCGTGCACGAGCGTTTTGCCGCTCCTCACGGCGTATCTGCTGATCTCTTTCCTTGCGGGTATGTTGTCAAGACAGTCGACGAGTATGTCGGAGCCGCCCAGAACCGCCTCCGCGTTGTCGGTGGTCACCTTCTCGGGATGGAATCTCACATCGATGTTGGGATTCACGGATGCGAGCCATTCCGCCATCAGCTCTGCCTTCTTCCTTTCCTGCCCCATGCGGTATATGAATTGTCTGTTCAGGTTCGACGGAGCGGGCACGTCTCCGTCGGCGATGACAAGATGCCCCACGCCTGCGGATGCCAGAGCCGTGAGGACATTCGTGCCCAAGCCCCCGCATCCCACTACGCCTACGCGTGCGTCGCTCAGTTTTTTCTGTCCGTCCTCTCCGAAGATTATAAGCTGTCTTTCGTATCTTTGATTCATGGTAGATCACTCACAAATTCCGACAGCAGCCTCAACGCATGCCATACGGATCCTTCTCTGACGCGGCCTCTGTCTCCGGGGATGCGAAATTCTCTCGCCTCTGTATTTTTCCCGTCGGAAACGGCTATGAAGACAGTTCCCACCGCCTTCTGCGGCGTAGCTCCCTCCGGCCCCGCTATTCCCGTGACCGCAACCGAGAGATCCGACCCGAACGCTTCCGCCGCGCCCTCCGCCATCTCCTTTGCGGCCTCCGCACTCACGGCGCCGAATTGTTCCAAGATCTTACGGTCGACGCCCAGCACCTTCTCTTTGGAGCCGTAGGAATATACGACCGCCCCGCCGAGAAAGAACTTGGACGCGCCGGGCGCATCGGTGAGGGCGCCCCCGAGAAGCCCGCCGGTGCATGATTCCGCCGTCGAGAGGGTGTATCTTCCCGTCAGAAGGGAAGTGGCCTCGGCGGCGGCGGACCTGATGTCAAAATCCTCCGTCATGATCGCACCGTCAGTCTGTGCCGGATATCTCTTTGAGGCGCTCCGCCCCGGATATCTCGTCGATTATGCGCGCCGCGGCGGAGGGCACCAGGCCGCGCCAGTCCCCGTCGGCCGCCATCTTTTCTCTGACTGCGGTCCCGGAATAAAGCTCGCGGTTGTAAAGCGGAGAGTCCTTCACGGCGTATCCCGCCTCGCTGAAGAGGCGCCTCGTCAAAGGGTTGTTGCTGTATACCTTGGAGAACGGAGGAGACATGGTCTTTACCTGATAGACCCAAAGGGAATACCTGTTGAGATCCTCGATCGGCACGATGAAGTAATTGGATATGCCCTCTTCGCGGAGGGACTCGTCTATCATGAGATACCTTTCCCCCGCCGTGAAGGGATTGTTCCTCTCGTGGGAGTACTGCGCGCTTCCGATGCCTATCGTGATGTGGTCCGATTCCGCCGCGCATTTCTTTATGACTTCCATATGGCCTTTGTGGATGGGCTGAAACCTGCCTATGATCAGCGAATAGTTGCTGAAGTTGTGTCCTGAGGCCATGCTCCCGTATTGGAGAACGGAGGTAAAAGTACTTTCTGCTTTGCCGGTATGAACGGATGACGCGCCGACCCGTGATCTTTTTTGTGCATGGGCATCATATTACGTCCTCGAACGCCAGTCTGAAACAGCGTTCGAGCGCGACTCCTTCGGCGTTTATGGAGAAGTTGGCCTGCCACAGCTCGACCCCCGCTTCCACGCTCCTCTCCACCGCAGATCTGACGTTCTCGTCGCCGTCGGTCTTCTTCGGCGCCCTGAAGCCGGGATTGTCGTAAACGAAGACTGTCAGCAGGATCGCCCTTTGGCGGTCCCTGAGGCTGTCGGCCAGCCCCGTTATGTGCCTTATGAGCCTGTCCGTATTGGTAAGCGGCAGGGCCTTCTTTCTCTTCACATGGGAAGGGTGCTCCGTCTGCAGGATCTGGAGCGGGGTCTTCACCTCCAAGAACACGTCCCCGACAAGAAAATCCAGCTTAGAGGATCCCAGGAACTGCTCGCGGCGCACTTCGGTGCATTCTCCCACCATGTCGGAAAGGCCTCCGTTGAGGATGTAGTGCTCCACATAGCGGTTGACCGCGTTCTGGTTTATCCCGATCCATGACTTTTTCCCGTCCTCCGGACGATCCAATGATATCGCTTCGACGGTGAACCGCGTCTTGCGAAGCGGGTCGGAAGACCTTGACAGAAGGCAGGGCCTTCCGTCGAGCTCGATGTCTCCCACCCTTCCCGTGGCGGGGCAGTGGCATGGGCATGCGCCGTCCTCCGTTTCGACCGTCATCGTGAACCTGCTGTCGCGCCGGATTATTACTCCTTCTTCCAAAGGTGTTCTGAAAATGAATCGGGACGCGGTCATGCACCCGCATCCGGGTGCATGTGAAATATGTTTTCGTCGGTTTGACGGGCCGCGCCTTCGCAATACGGCAAGAACCCGTCAAAACCTGTTCCGTCGATGCGGAAAACTGTTTGCGTCAGGCGGGAGTCGCGTCGGCGGATCTGTTCGGTCCGAGGATCAGCGTGGTCTTTTCGATCACGATCTCGTACAGATCGAACCCGGGCGACTCATCGGACATAAAATGCGGCGCCCTGAAGGCCAGGCCGTCCTTTATGTCCTCAAAGTTGACCTCGCTCCGCCGCACAACGCCGACCCCTTTGACAAAGGGGCCGGGACCCGACGGTATGCCGGCAAACGCAACCTTGTTGCCGTATTCGGTATCTGATTTTTCTTTTCTGTCTTTCTCTGAAGGAAACAGGATAACCCCGGGCCTGTTAGAATCCCAATGCACGTTGAGAAGTCTCACATTGGGCTGCCCGTCGACCGAAGTCGCCAATGCAATCCAAAGAGTCCCCTCGAGCGCACTCAACAGCAATTCTTTGTTCTCCATGTATTGTTCCCCTGGTGCAGGATGTATTCCTGCCAGATGGCCGATTTTATACACGTATAAAAATCATAAATAAGGTACAACCTTTCGGTCATACCAAAAATATTTATTGTGGACAGGGAGAACGCTCCGAGGAGCGTTCAGATTCCACGACCGTCGCGTCTTCCGCCGTGGACTCTTCCGTTTTGACGGTCTTCCCGCCTCCGGGCGGGCGCTCCATCTTCTTCGCGGAGCGCTTTGGAAGGTGCTCTGCGGGAGGATCGACCTTCATGGCCCGGGAAGCGCCGCCCTCCGTCAGAGGGAGCAGTTTTTCCAGATATTCCCTCTTCTTGGGGCAGTCCACAAATGCGTACTCTATCACGTCGCGGAAGTTCTCCACGGCGTAGATGTCCATCGTCTGGTAGAACCTGCTGTCTATCATGACGTCGTTGGCATTGTCCTTGGGGATGAGCGCCAGCCTGATCCCGGATGCGGCTGCCGCCTCCAGTTTTGCGGTGACCGCTCCCACGGGAAGGACCTTTCCCCTCACGCTGAGGCTGCCGGTCATCGCCAGATCCTGACGGATCGGTATTCCTTCCATGGCCGAGATGATGACCGTGGCCATCGTTATCGACGCGCTGTCTCCCTCCACTCCTTCGTACGTCCCGATGTACTGAAGGTGGATGTCGCTGTCCGAGAGCGTCTTCGAGGTGTATTTCTTTATCACGGCGGATATGTTGTCCACCGCTTCCTTGGCTATGTCTCCGAGACGCCCGGTCGCGATTATGCGGCCGCCTTTCTTCGTCTGCGAAGGCGAGACCTCCGCCACTATCGGAAGCACTATGCCGGAGTATTCGGCCATGCCGGAAGAACCGCCTATCGCCGCAAGGCCGTTGATCATTCCCACTTCCTCGCCGGATGTGTTGAACAATTCGTATCTCTTGCTGTTCTCGATGTATCTGTCGGCTATCTGCTGCTCCAGACCCTTTGCGGAGTTCTTGGCCGCCAGTATGTCGTCCCTGGTGACGATCTCGGCGTTCCTCTCGACGGCCACGTCGCCCGCCACGCGCACAAGGCCTCCGAGCTCCCTCATCCTGAGCGTGAGCTCGCCCTTGCGGCCGGAGCGGCGCTGGGCCTCGCGTATTATCTCGGCCACGGCATACTTGTCGAAATGGGGGATCTTGCCATCCTTGACGACTTCCTGCGCCACGAATCTCGCTATCCCGTAACGGTTATCCGAGGTGTCGGGCATCGTGCTGCGCATGTAGACCTCGTAGCCGTATCCTCTGATCCTGGATCTGAGCGCGGGGTGCATGCCGCTTATGGCGTCGAGGTTTCCCGCGCACACGAGTATGAAGTCGCACGGCACGGGTTCCGATTTGACCAGCGCGCCCGAAGACCTTTCGGACTGTCCGGTTATGGACAGCTTCTTCTCCTGCATCGCAGTGAGGATCGCCTGTTGGGACTCCATTCTGAGAAGGTTGATCTCGTCGATGAACAGGACGCCCTTGTTCGCCTTGTGGATGGCGCCGGACTCGAGCCTGTCGTGGGACGGGGTCTCCAACCCTCCGCTTTGGAACGGGTCGTGCCTGACGTCTCCGAGAAGGGATCCTGCATGCGCACCCGTCGCGTCGACGAAGGGCGGCGTATCGCTGTTCTCGTGGCTGACAAGCACCTTCGGCACGATCGCCGTCTCCTGCCTCTGCATGCCCGGTGTTCTGTTGAACATGAACACTATGAACACTGCAAAAAGCGCGATGAATATCATGTATATGTTGTTGAAAATTATCGAGAACGCCACTCCGGCTATGACAAGAGCCATGCATATGTAGAGATAAGTGGAATTCTTCTGATTCTTGATCGCCGCCGCCTGCAGCTTCTGTTCGTTGACTATTGCCTTTCCCTTGCCTGCGGGGAAGACCCTGATCCTGGGTTCGTTGACGTCCTCGGGGTTGTGATAAGCGATTATATCCTGAAGATCTTCCTTGGGAAGGTACTCCACCATCGAGTTCGCAAGCATGGATTTCCCTGTTCCCGGCTCGCCGATCAGCATCACGTGCCTCTTCTGGAAGGCCGCTTTCTTCATGACCTCGACGGCCTTCTCCTGGCCTATGACGCGGTCTGAGAGCTTCTCCGGGATCTCTATATCCTTCGTCGATCCGAAGGATTGGTCTTCGATCCAGTCCTCAAGGGGAACTGCGGCCTCTATGTTATTGGCGTCTGCCATGATCACACCTTCTTGATTTTTAGGACATTGGTTTGCACTCGTATATATCTATTGTTGTCAATGATCCTCAATTCGCCCCTCTCCTGACCATAACGTACAATGCCGCAACAATGATCGCACCGATGACCACATAGGCCACCCATGTGAACCCCATATAGCTCGCGGGGTCGCTGTCATACTTGTCCTCGCTCAGCACCGGGTAATTGAACTGCATGACCTCCCCCGTGACGAAAGAACTCGGGTAATGATCTTGGAAGAACGTCTTGTAGCCGACAAGGAAATAGGCGTTGCCCTTGCCGTCGTTCCATGTGGTGTCCACGGCATACCATTTTCCGTCGTCCATAAGGACGTAATTCCATGCGTGCGCCTCGAGCGACGGGGCGGCCGTGCCGAACACCGTCATGGTGGTGAGGCCCAGCTTATCCGCAAGGAGCTGGAACGCCTTCGAATATCCCTCGCACACGGCGTACCTCTTTCCGGCGTCGTTGTCCACCAAGGCTCCGTAGGCATCGTGGTCATAAGGGCTTTTCTTCGCGCTGTTCTTGAAGTCCGGATCGTACGTCACGGAGTCCACAAGATATCTGTTTATGTCCGCGACCTTGCCGCGGACGTCCGTGCTTTTGGATTCAAAGTCATCGACCGCCTTAAGGACGGCGTCGATCTTCTGCTGACGCTCGTTGACATCGACGGTGGCGGGGTCGTCCCTGTACGGACATGTGTCTATCAGATCCAGCTTCAGAGAGAGCTCGGACACCCTATACGTCCCGTTCGGCATCGCAACCGCAACGGACTCCTCGAGCCGGGCGTCGCTTCCGTGCCAAAGCCATATCGCCATCGGCTCCCCGACCCACAGGGCGTTCTTTGCCCTAATCCAAGTCTGGTGGACGGTCTCCCTGAGATCCTCCGTGACCTCGCTCAGAGGACGGTTTGTGCTGTTCGCGGTGATCGGCATCGGGAGTTGCACAGTGAGTTCCAACGTTTCCGCATCTGCCCCTTTCACCGCGTCATACAGCGCCCTGCCGTTGGCGTCCAGTTGATTATAGTAGGAGAGTTCGCTGTCCGCGGCTGTGTCGGCGTCCACGGCCAAAGGCGCCGCGAGCAACAGCAACATTGCCAATGCGAACACCGTTGCGGGTGCAGTCAACTTTAAATTCATCGCCCGCAACATGTCCTTATTATTATTTTAAATGGACAGTCCAACCGCTGTGACGCATCAATAAATAAAACAACTGACATTAGACACGCGCATGAACGTAGCCGATCTGGACATAGTTCCCGAACTCAGGGATGCTCTCGCCGGGCAGGGGTTCTCGGACCTCTACCCTCCGCAGGCGGAGGCCATTCCAAAGGCGCTTCAGGGAAAGAACCTCGTCGTCGCCATCCCGACGGCGGGAGGGAAGTCGCTGATCGGCTACATCCCCGCAGTGAACATGGCGCTCAAAAGAAAACGCAGGATCCTCTACATAGTTCCTCTCAAGGCTCTCGCCTCTGAGAAAAGGGACGATTTGGACAAGTTCTCGGGCCTGGGGGTCAAAGTGATGATGAGCACGGGCGACCTCGACTCCGAAGACGGAAAGCTTGCGGACGCCGATATAGTCGTGGCCACGTCCGAGAAGGCGGACTCCATGATCCGCCACGGCAGCGAATGGATGCGGGACGTGGGAATGGTCATCGCGGATGAGGTGCATATGATACACGATCCGGGCCGCGGGCCGACGCTCGAGGTCACGCTCACAAAGCTCCTGCGCCGCGACCCCGACCTTCAGGTCATCGCCCTCTCCGCAACGATATCCAACGCATCCGACATGGCAAGATGGCTCAACGCGGAGCTGGTGACGGGCGATTGGCGCCCCATACCTCTAAAAGAAGGCGTCTACTTCGAAGGAGAGATAGACTTCGAAGACAACTCCGTCTGCGAGGTGCCGGGAAAGGACGCCGTCTGGGGGATGATGGAGCAGACCGTGAAGGAGGGCGGGCAGTGCCTTCTCTTCGTGAACACCCGCAGATCCGCAGAATCGATGGCCGTGAAATATGCCGACAAGATGAAAACGCTGGCCGGAAGGCAGCTGTCCCAAAAGGACATCGATACGCTGGAGGGCGATGCGGACTCCACATCCATGGGGCGCAAGCTGTCCGCATGCGTGAGGTGCGGCACCGCGTTCCACAACGCGGGCCTGACGTACAAACAGAGGAAGTACGTGGAGGACAACTTCAGGAACGGCCTCATAAAATGCATAGTGGCCACTCCCACGCTTGCCGCGGGGATCAACCTGCCCGCAAGAAGGGTGATAGTCCGCGACACGTGGCGCTTCGAAGCGGGCGTCGGCAACGCACCAATCTCCGTGATGGAGGTCAAGCAGATGTGCGGCAGGGCCGGCAGACCCGGATACGACCCGTACGGAGAGGCCGTGCTGATAGCAAAGAGCGAATCAGACCGCGACCACCTGATGAACGATTACGTGATGCACGACACGGAGCGCCTCACCTCCAAGCTGGGAAACGAGAGGACGCTGAGGAACCATGTGCTGGGCCTTGTCGCGACCGGGGATGCGGACTCCGAATCGTCGATCGTAGAGTTCATGCACGGGACGTTCTACGGAAGCACGTCGCAGCTGTTCGGCATCGAGAGCGTGGTCGAGAACTGCATAGAATTTCTGGCAAGAGAGAAGATGGTCGCCGTGGACAACGGCAGGGTGAGGGCGCTTCCGTTCGGAAAGAGGGTGTCTGATCTGTACATCGACCCTGTGTCCGCGGTCATGATGAAGAACGCCGTGGAAAAGATCGATGACGGCACGGAAGACATATTGATCATGCACGCCGTCGCCTCCACTCCCGACGTCATGGGGATGTACCCCAAAAAGTGCGACAAAGACCGTTTGGAGATGCTTGCCGCCGCATACGAGGAAAAGTTCCTCACGGAGCCTGTGGATGACGAGGACGAGTTCGGTTTCGAGGATTTCCTCAGCAACCTGAAGGTCGCCGCCCTGATGGAGGATTGGATCGAAGAGGTCACGGAGGAGGACATCACCGTCCGCATGGGCATAGGCCCGGGAGACATAAGATCCAGAGTGGAGATGGCGGAGTGGCTGCTTTACGCAATGAACGAGATAGCTTTGATATTCAAACCCGAGTCCTCGCGCAGGATCAGACCCCTCCTGACCCGCGTGAAATACGGGGTGAAGGAGGAGCTTTTGGGACTCGTGTCGTTCAGAGGGGTGGGAAGGGCGAGAGCGAGGGTGCTCTTCGACAACGGAATAAAAGGAAGAGCCGACGTGGCGTCGGCGGACGAGGATGCCCTCGCAGGGCTGCCCAAGATAGGCCGCGTACTGGCGAAGAGCATGAAGGCCCAAGCGGGCGGTTCGCCCCGCCCGGCGCCGTCATACGACCTGCCCGACGAACCCGAGGACGAACCGAGTCCCGGAAAACAGAAGGATCTGTTCGACTTCTGATCACGACCGGAGTATCCGGTCGGCGTCCTCCACCGTGTTGCCGCATTTTATCGGCGACGGGGCGTTGTTGATTATCGTGTCCGGATCCTTGAGGCCGTTGCCGGTGCATATGCACACGACCCTCTCTCCGCGGTCGATGACGCCGCTCTCCCTGAGCTTTTTCAGACC
>JAITQH010000078.1 GCA_031288985.1 Candidatus Methanoplasma sp.
TAATATCCAAACTCTCCGACTGCGGAAGCTTCGTCTACCTCAGAGAGGACGGCGAAGACTGCAGGGAGTGCGATTTCCCGGAGAACCCGATATTCGTCCTGGGGGACAATAAGGATCTCACTGAAGAAGAGGAGAGCACGCTTCTCGCCCGGTCGCCGTCAAAGATATCCGTCGGTCCGAGCGTTCTGCATGCCGACCACTGCATCATCATAATACACAATGAGTTGGACAGAAGATCCTCGGCCGCCGGCAATTCAGGCTGAAGGGATCAGCAGCACCCATTCTCCCAGTGATTCGAAGTACATCTCGATGCTGACCACGTCTCCGTTCTCTGTGTAGAATACGCTCTCGGACGCGAGCTGCGTCCACGACGCCGCATATGCGCCGTGCACAAGGGTCGATGCGGCATTGTGATCGTCGGTGCGTTCGGCATTGTCCGGCAATCCGTCGGTGTTTCCGATATATCTTACGATCCAATGTTCACCGGATATGTCCGCGTCGATAACGTACCATATCTTTCCGTCGCCGGCAGCGATGGCTTTCAGGGCCGCCGTTCCCAAGCGATCTCCGTCAACATCGAGGACGTCGAAACCGCGATCGGCGATCTGGAGTTCGGGGACATCATCGTCAACCCATATGGGGCTGAACTCCATGAGATTGCATCTGATGTATGTGTCGGTGTTGTTGGGGTCCAGGAAGAAACGGTACGTCATGTTGTCAGCAACATAGTATCTGATGGTGGAGACGTTGTCCGTAAGGTTCCACATGGTCGTTCTCTTTTTTCCGTGGATCGTCTCGATGGTTGAAATTCCCCTTTCATCGGCATCCTCCGGCACGCCGCTGCCGGCGTTTACGACCCTGTATTCGTCGGGGATCGGCCGCGCAACGCCGTTCATGGCCAGATCGTAGGACATCTTCATGAAATAGTGCGCATTGTCGCTTCCCACGATCTCGAAGGTTATCGTTCCTTCGACGTCGAGGACGGCATCCCCTGTGCTGAAATCTCCCGAGGCGTCATAGATCCATTTGGTCCCCTCCGCAAGTCTGTCCCCTTCTTCTGCGGCGTCATCAGAAAATAAGTAGACGCCTATTGCGACAGCCGCCAACACGGCGACGATCGCCAGAACCACAACTACAGCAGACGCGCCCCTCAGATCGCCGTTCGGTATAAGACCCACCATATCTCCCCCGGTGCCTCATATAACAATCCTATTTGCAGTATATAACAATACCACACAGAACCGTACAGAAGCCGATGGGAAGCGGAGTTTGCGGGAGCATATCACAAAACATAGGACTCGCCGAATTCTAAAGCGGAATCGCGGACAAAGGATTTTTAAGACCGAACGGAGATGCTGAGTGCGGATGGGATGTCCTTGAAAAAAGGATGCAGAATGCTTTACTGCGCAGCAGCTGTGGCTGTGACGGCCGCAGTCATATTGTCCGCCGCATCTGCGCTCGGCGGCGCCGAACCGTACAGCGGCGGCGCTGTAATTTTTGAGGGTGAAACATCTCTCACCGAAGATGTGGCGCTTGACGGCACCGTGGAGATATCGTCCGATACAACGATAACCGGCAACGGACGCCGCATCACAAGGGCGGACGGCATGGCGGGACCCATGTTCACAGTGTCCGAAGGAGCCGTACTTTCGTTCACAGACACGGTCGTCGACGGCAGTCTGTCGGGAGGAGAATCCCAAAGCATGATAATCGTATCCGGAGGAACGCTCGTGCTCGGAAGCGGTTCCGTGCTGTCAGGCAACGCCGCCGCGTCCGACGTCTCCGGCGGCGCGGTGTTCCTTGACGGCGCATCTGCACATTCTTCGCTGGACATCGTCGGCGGAAGGATAGAGGGCAACACCGCCGGTCTCGACGGAGGAGGCATCGCCGCAACAGGCGATGCGGCGATAACCTTCACATCAGGAACGGTGCGGGGCAACACCGCCGGCAGGAACGGAGGCGGCGTGCACATAGATTCGGGGAGTCTGCACATGAGCGGAAATGCCGAGATATCGTACAACCGTGCGGGAGAGGGCGGCGGGATATACCTCCTGGACTCCTTTGCCGAACTGTCCGGAGACAGTTCGGTCGCGAACAACCGCGCGGGCGCCGCAGGAGGCATACGCATGACGTCGGACATCCGCGCCTCCGAAATGACGGTGACCGACAGCGCCAAAGTCGCCAACAACGAATCCGACGGCGCCGCGGGCGGAATACTGGCCGGAAGCGGGAGCATACTCACCCTGAGCGGAGAATGCATCGTAAGCTGCAACATCTCATTTCCCGGAGGGGACGGAGTGCACATCGAGGAGGGAGCGTTCATGAATGCGTCCGGGGCGCCCGAAGTAGGGATATCCATCTCCGACAACGGCATCGTCCTCGGCAGAGGAACGGCCGTTGCCGTCGTCGGCGCCCTTGGAAAGAACGCAAGAATAAACATAAAATCCGTGGCGGCGGAAGTTCCCGATGGGGCGGTCGTAGCCAGAGATGCGGGCGGCAGTTCCCGTGAAGACGTTGCAAAACACATGCTGTACACCGCCAACATGGAATACGCGGTGATCCCCGGGCCGTCCGGCGCCTATGTGCTGTCGTACGAGGAGAGATACGAGATAATCGCCGACATTCCAAGGGATCCGTATGTTTTCCCGATGGCTGTGGCCGAATACGGCCCGCAGTCCGCAGTGACGGTAGTGGTATACAACGTGGGAAACCATGACATTTCACATCTCAAGGCAAGCATTGCCGGCGGCGATGCGTCAGGATTCACGATAAGCGCGTTGTCGGGGTCGTCCTTCCGTCCCGGCGGGTCGCAGTCGTTCACACTGAGGCCGGCCGACGGTCTGCCGGCAGGCACATACGAATCCACCGTCGCCGTCGCCGGATCCAACGGGACCGAATCATCATTCCGTATCTCGTTCTTTGTAAGTGCGTACAGGAGCGCGCTCATAGGCGACAGCATCGGGGAAGAACCCTACAAATACAAAGGCCTCATCGAAGGATACGAAACCCCGGATCCTCTGACGGTCACGATACACAATGCGGGCGACAGGGCGGTCAACGGCCTCAGAGCGACGGTGGGCGGACGCGATGCGGATATGTTCGTCGTCGGATCCATGTCCGAAAGGAACCTGTCCTCCTCCGTCGCCGAATGCACATTCTCGGTCACACCCGTCTCGGGACTTGTCCCGGGAACATATATGGCATCGATATCCGTGACAGGCCAGGACGGAGCGTTCACGATATTCACCGTATCGGTGACGGTCTCTAAGGATCCCGGCCCGGGTCTCGGCAGATTGGCCATTGCGATCGCCGTTGTTTTGGCCGCGGCGGCGGGGATATTGCTGTATCTCTTTGTTCTCAGGAAGCCCGTGGGCGTTGTGAAGAGCATAACCGGCGAGGGGATAGCCATAATTGGGACGGAAAAGGCGCGCACCCGCAGAAAGTATGTGTTCCACGTCACCAGCGGAGGAAGGCCGGTCGCAGTGACGTACCGCATCGGAAACGGCGCTTGGAAGATCCCCGGCGCAGACAACAGTGGGAAGTACGAAATCCCTGCCGCAGAGATCAAAGGCTGTGTGACGATACAGGTCCGCGGCTGACTGCAAACAGATTAATCCTTTATGCGCATACCTCCCGCAATGGCAGAGACGGTCACGGTCACGCAGCTGAACACACGCGCCCGCTCGATCCTGAGCGGGAACGCAGAGGTCAGCGACATATGGGTGGCCGGAGAGATATCCAACCTGAAGAAGTATGCTTCGGGGCATTATTACTTCACATTGAAGGACAACGGAAGCGAGATCAGAGGAGTGCTGTTCAAGAATTCCCGCGGAAGGATGGATTTTGAGCCTTCGGACAATATGAAGGTGGCGGCATTCGGAAGCATAGACATCTATGTGGAGCGGGGTTCGTATCAGTTTGTCGTCGCCGCCATGCGCAGATCGGGCGTGGGGGAGCTGTATCTCGCGTTCGAGGAACTGAAAAAGAAACTGAATGCGGAAGGTCTCTTCGACAGCTCCCGCAAGAGGCCGCTTCCCAAGTATCCCAAAGTCATCGGCGTGGTCACATCCCCGTCCGGCGCCGTCATACACGACATAATAACGACGGCCGGCCGCAGATTTCCTGCGGACATACTGCTGGTCCCGGCGCAGGTGCAGGGAGAAGGCGCCGCAGAATCGATCGCCGCAGGCATCGGACTTTTGAACAGGTACGGCGCGGACGTCATAATAATCGGGCGCGGAGGAGGTTCGATAGAGGACCTTTGGGCGTTTAACGAGGAGATCGTCGCCAGGGCCGTCGCGGCATCCCGCATACCTGTGGTATCCGCTGTGGGGCATGAGACCGACATGACGATATCGGACATGGTAGCCGACGTCAGGGCGCCGACGCCGACGGCCGCGGCGGAGATCGTGCTCCGCGACAGGAACGAGATCGCAAGACAGCTTGACACGGACGCCGCACGCATAAAGAGAGCGCTGTCATCCATCGTTGAGAAGATGAGGAGCCGTTATGCATCGGCGGATTCCAAACTCTCCCCAAAAAGAGCGGAAGAGAAAGTGTCCAGGCTTTTCATGCGGATCGACGATCTCTCGAACAGGATGGATTCGGGGCTGAAAGAGATATCGGGCCGAAACAGGGAAAGGCTGATAAGGGTGTCTTTGGGCGCAGATCATTGCGGCGCATCCCTGATCGACAACAGACAAAGAGAGATGAGAAGATTCTCGGAGCGCTTGGAAGCATTGAACCCGATCAACGTTCTTGACCGGGGATACTGCTTTATCGCAGACGGCAAAGGAAGGGCGGTCACGTCCGCGGCGTCCCTCAGCCCCGGAACGACGATCGAGATAATGATGAGAGACGGCCGCGCAGATGCGGAGATAAAGAAGGTTGAGAGATATGGCGAATGAAGACGCGGAAAACATGACGTTCGAAGAAAGCCTGAGTACGCTTGAACGGCTGGTGAAAGAACTGGAGAACGGGAACTTGGATCTGGACAAAGGGTTGGAGGTCTACGAGAGGGCGGTGGTCCTGAGAGAGCGCTGCAAGAAGATATTGGATGAAGCGGACCGCAGGGTGCAGAAGCTCATCGAAACGTCGGAAGGGATAAAGAAAGAAGACCTGATCATCGAGTGATCCAAAAATCCATACCGTTCTTGCGCCCCCATTCCAAGATGTCTGCGTACAGCCGCGTCTCTTCAAAATAATCCATGCCGAAGGCGAGCCTCAGCGCCCCTGCAAGCCGGCCTTCGTCGAGACCTTTGGAATTGTATGCTCCGAACGCGGACAGCAGCCCCATATTGAGGATTGCAACCGCATCATGCCCTCTGATGGCCGTCCAAGGGTCTCCAAGCCGCCCCTTCTCCGCCCTTACGGCGTTGATGACGTCCTTCTTTCCCACCCTGACGCTCACAGAACCGGCGAAGACCTCGTCGGCCATTCTGCGGATGTCCGCTTCCAAGCTCTTCCTGTCGATGAATAAGGAGTAGTCTATGTCTCTGAAGCAGAGCCCCATGCCGTCGCGTATGGATACGAACATCATCAGGCCCAGGATCAGACCTGCGTCGGCCACCGCGTCCCTGATGTTCCCGTATCTTTCTTCGAAAGACAACCGTCTTTCGCCGTCTGCATATTCCGAGAGGATGTCCTCGAACGCTCCCGACGACAATATCATGGATTCCAGATCCCGTTTGTCCGTGGAGAAGAGCGGAGGTTTGGCGGATCTTCTGAACAGGATGTCAAGATCGGCGTCGACGATGCCGATGACCTTGCGGTCTCCCCTTCCCCATACGGACGCGACGGATCTTCTGACGTTGTCGCGGGAGTGCGCGGGGACGATGAGAACCTCATTTCTGTCGACGAACTTGCCGTAAAGGCGGCAGTCTGTCACCCCCTCCACAACGATCATGGGTCCGCTGTGCGACGATCTCAGCATGGATATGCTGTTGGCAATGTCTTCGGCAGTCAGATTCTCTATCATTGTCCCGCTTTGAGTTCCACCGCCATATCCCACCTGTCATGTATAATCTGAGGGGAGTGGGTTGCGACAATTATCTGAAGGTCTCTGAGCCTCGCAACATCGGCAAAGACGGAACTCATCCTGTGCTGCCACGATATGTGCAGAGATATCTCCGGTTCATCAATGATCACAAGCGAACCTGCGGCCGTGTGGAAGAGCATCTTATAGAGCATTATCAGCAGCTGTTCCTCTCCCGAAGACAGCTTGTTGATCGGCAGAGCGGTGCCGTTCAGCATCCTGATGTTCAAACCGTTCTTTTCATTGATGTACATCTCCTTGTTGATGAACATGCCGTTGATGATGTCAAGATACACCACCAGCGATTCCGCGAGCGTGAAATATTTGCTGACATACGACTCAATGGATGCTGCCAATTTTTCGTATTCTCCGCGGTACTCCATTATCTCGTATCTTGTGGGAGGGAACCTGTATCCGGGCGGCATCTCGGGCTCCATCCCCGCCTGCTTCATGAAGTCCAGTTTTGCTTTGAGATCCTTGCATCTGAACTCCAACTCTTCGTCGGACAGCTTGGCTGTAGATCCTGCGCCGGGTCCGGCCGGACTGCTGTCCTCCATGGCGTTCTTCATGGATTCGGCCAACTCCCTGTGGTAGATGTGCAGGGCGGAGTCGTAGCGGCCGCATTCCTCCGACGGAATGACATATCTGTCGGGGGAGATGTACACCGAACGCAGTATACCGCCCATTTCCTTGTCTGTGATGCTTTCTTCCAAATCGTTCTTCTGCATCTGAACGGCGACCTCGCCGTTGCTGTTCTCGACGATCATGCAGCTGCCGTCGCTGAATTTCAGATCGAGACGGTCGAACAGGGTGTCGCCTATCTTCTCCCGGTCGCCGGACAGCGCCCAGTGGATCAGTCTCATCACCGTCGATTTGCCATATCCGTTCTGGGAATGGATGAACGTCATCGGACCGTCGATGAGGTCGATCTCGTAATCGAATTCGTTGAACAGCCCGTATACCGAGAACGCCGTCAGCCTCATGTTCGGCGTATGTCTTTGGAGGTATAATAACCTGCAAGAGCCATTGCGCTCAAGTCGTGCTCAGTTTACTCAATCTTTATTTTCCATCAGTGAATAGGGGCATGCGATGGAAAAGAATGCGGCCCTCAAAGGCATCGAAGCGAAAATAATCGAGGGAAGGACGGAGGAGGCATTTTTGATGATCTCCGAATTGATATCCTGCTCCGACGATCCCTTCACCCTTCTCACATGCGCCTCGCTGTCATCGACGGCAGGCCACAGAGGAGGCGTCAAAGCGGCCGTTTCAAAGATTCTGCGCACACCTCTCGGCGGACGCGCCGCAGAGGTCGCCGCGGGTCTTGCCGGCATCGGATGTTTCTCCGAGGCGCTGGACGTCATCCGATCATCGAATGAAAAAGGATGCGCGAGTCTGGAAGCCTCTCTGCTTCTGGCCCTTGGAAGGTGCGGCGAGGCATTGGAGGCGGCGGACAGAGCATCCGAACTTTCCCTGCCCGGACGCATCGTCAGGGTCGAGGCCCTTTCCGCCCTCGGCCGGCACGACGAGGCCGTAAGGATCGCAAAGGATCTGGAGGCCTACGGGGCGACGGCATACGAAGCGGGCAGATGCTACTGTGCGGCGCTCCTTTCAGCCGACAGGCCGAAGGATGCGAAGAACTATCTGAGCGAGATGCTGAAAGCCGACAAGAATTCCGCCGACTACAATGCCTTGGCCGCATACGTGTTCTGGGTTCAGGGAAAGACGACCGCCGCCGCATCATATGCGGCGAAAGCCGTCCAAGCGGACAACGGACACACGGGCGCGATGGAGACGCTGGCGCTGTGCATGATCGACAAAGGAAGATACAGGGACGCCAAGATAGTGGCCGGCGCGATAAACGAGAAAAGCCCCGGTAACCCTGCGGCGCACAGGATCATCGAGGCGTGCATCGCCCGCGAAAGCGCGGTCTGATCCGATCAGCTTCTGCGGCGCAGGCGGCGGGTGTCGCGGCGCGGACCTTTTTTGAGCCCCAACGCCACATCCTCCCAGAAAGTTCTTGTGAACAGACAAAGGGCTATGACGATATCGACGCGCCCCACCCACATCACGAACATCAACAGGAGTTTGGTGGCGTCCGTCAGGTCGGCAAAGGGCGCACCTCCCAATCCCATACCGGAAGTGCTCAGTGAGGCGGATGCGAAGGCGGCCGCATCCAAAAGCGAGACGTCAGGTTCGAACAGCACCACCAGGATCGTGGTGGCCGCCCATGTAAATATAAACAGAAACAGGACCACCACGGCGGATGTGACGGCTTCGCCTCCGACGGAATACCCGTCAAGCCTGACCTCTTTCACCGTGCGTGGGTGGAGCATCTTGTATATCCCGTTGGTAATGAAGGACTTCACGATAAGAACGCGATATATTTTTACACCGCCTGACGTGGATCCGGACATGGAACCCACCATGCAGAGGATCATGACGATGATCATCGCTGCGGACGGCCAGAGGCTCAGGTCGGTAATCCCGAAACCGGCGGTGGTGCCCATAGACACCGTTGTGAACGCCGCATCCCATATCTTCTCGGCCGTCCCTCCCGGAGATGCGCCGGCGGAGTTTATGAGCAGCACGGAGACCACCGCGGCGGCCAAGAGAAACCATACTATCGTCCAAATGAATTCATTGCTCCTTCTGTACGCGCCGACATCCCGCCTATAGATGGCGCGGAAGTGAAGATAGAAGTTGGTGCCCCCCAAGAACATGAACACGAGTACGACAAACTGCACAGAAAAGTCCATGGCGGCCACGCCGCCGCTGTGTACGCTCATTCCTCCCGTGGATATCGTGGAAAACGTAAGGGAGGCGGCGTCAAACGGGCCGAGGCCGCATATAACGAGAAGCATGGCCTCTGCGGCGCTGAGGAGAAGATATATCATTATGAAATTGCTGGCCGCGTTCCTCATGCGCATCGAGAAATTATAATTTCCCGACCCCGACAGTTCATTGTTTAGGAACGCACGCCCACCGAGGCCCATCACGGGGATTATGAACACGATCATCAGCACCACGGCGATTCCTCCCGCCCATTCCACAAGAGAACGCCAAAGGAGCAGGCTGCGCGGGGTGGCGTTGAAGTCGGTCACCACCGAAGCGCCGGTGGTGGTGAAACAGCTTATCCCTTCGAACAACGAGTCAACCAATGAAAATCCGCTGAGGAGGAAGGGCGCAGAGCTGATTATGAAGGCGATAAGCCACCCCACTATGATCATTATGACCCCCGACGCAGGGACGGTCGTTTCGGCGCGGCGGAAGAAAAGATATTGGAACGCACCGCATGCCAGCAGCAACGGCGCAGGCACAAAGAACGGCAGGGAGTCCTCGTGGTAGTACAGCGCCACAGCGGCGGGGACCAAGAATGTCGCGGCGAACACGAGTTCCAACAACCCAAGGGTCTTAAGCAGGCTGCCGTCCCACCGTTCCAAGCTTTTTATGCGCATGCGCAGCGTGGCAAACATCGCTCACAACTCCTGCGGAGTCTCCTGGCCCAGCAGCTTGGTGATCTCGACGGGGTTTGCCATGTGCGTGAACACCAGCACCCTGTCTTCCGGCATGAACATGGTGTCCATGTGCGGGTAAAGCGGCTCGCCCCCTCTTACGATGGCCGCGATCCTCACGCCTTCCGGCATGTGGACGTCTCCGAGCCTGTTGCCGGTGAGCACGGATCGTTTGTCAAGAACAGAGGTGAACAGATATTCGTTCTCGTGGCCTGTGTTGATGACCGCGCGGTCGTCGAAGACCAGGTGTTTGATGACCTCGTTGGATATCACGCGGTGGTATCCGATTATGGATTCTATGCCCGTATATTTGAAGATCCCTTCATACTCGCGCTTGGAATATTTGGATATTATCTTCTTCGTCCCAAACCTGAGCGCCGCCATGCAGGCAAGAAGGTTCCTCTCGTCCATCGTCGACGCGCTTATGACGACGTCCGCCCTGTGGACGTTCTCGGAACGAAGGACGGAGGGATCCACGAAATCGGCGTTGACGATCACGGCGTCATCCAGCTCCCTTGAGGCGTATCTGCAAAGGGCCTCGTCTTTTTCGATGATCTTTATGAACCGTTTCTTTCCCCCTCTGAGAAGCGCCTTGGCCACCTCGACGCCTACGATGCTGGCTCCGAGTATGACGAATTCTTTTGCCTCTTTTTCCACGCCGACGATCCTGTTCACCTGCTCCATGGACGCGTGGCTTCCGAGGACGCAAATGCGGTCATCGGCATGGATCTCCGCCGTCTCGTTGTCCAATATGGCGCTCTCGCCGCGGTAGATGGCGATTATGTTGCAGTCCTCCGGCAGACTGATGTCCATGACCACCTTCCCGACAAGACCGTGGTTGCGGTCTATGCGGAACGTGGCCAGTGCAACGCCCGGATTGGATATGTCGTCGTAAGACACCGCATTTTCCAATGTCGCGAGCTTAATTATCTTGCCTGCGGTGATCAGTTCGGGAGACACGAGGATGTCGATCCCCTGCACCCCCTCCTTTGCCGTCTTGACGATGTAATCGGGATCCCTGAGGCAGGCGACCGTGATGATATTGGGCTTTATGCGCTTGGCCATAAAGCAGATGAACAGGTTCAGGCTGTCATCGGGGACCGCCGAGAGCATAATGTCGGCGTCCACCCTTGCAATTGCGGCCTCCAGAACTTTCGGGTTGCTGCCGTCGTCATGCAGCACAGACGCGTTGACGGAGGTGCGGGCGCTGTCGACCTTCGCGGGGTCCTTCTCGATAATAAGGACATCATGCACTTTCGAAAGGGCTTCGGCGGACGTGGAACCCACGTTGCCCGCGCCTACTATGATGACGTTCATGATCTAGCATCACTTAGCATGGCAGATTATTAAATGCTTTCCTGAATTCAATCTCTGAGTTCGATCATCCTTTTGACCGAGGCGTATGCTCCTTTCAGAACATTCGGATCGAGGACGACCTCCCCGGAGAAAGTCTCCAGTGCATTGACCACGGATTCGAGTTCGATCATCTTCATTGTCATGCACACGGCCTGTATCGGAAAGTGGAATCTCTTCAGCGGATGCAGCGCCTCCAGACGGTGCCTCATGCCCACTTCGGTGAGTATTATCACATCCTCGGAATCGACCTCCCCCGCCATCGCCAGCATCTTCTCGGTGGAGCCTATCCCGTCCGCAAGCGCCAGCACCTCGGGGCGGCATTCAGGATGGGCGAGTATCTTGGCGCCCGGGTGCATCTCCTTCAGAGCGCAGACCTGTCTGACGGTTATGCTCTGGTGCACAGGACAGAACCCATCCCAAAGAATGATGTTCTTGTCGGTCTTGGATGCGACATATGCTCCGAGATTCATGTCGGGCGCGAATATGACGTCCTTCTGCTTCAGAGAGTTCACGACGGCCACGGCGTTGGACGAGGTGCAGCAGATATCCATCCCGCATTTGGATTCGGCGGTGGAGTTCACATAGCCGACGACGGCGGCGCCCGGGTTTTTCTGCCGGGCATGGCGTATCTGCTCGGCGTTGCACATGGACGCCATGGCGCAGCGGGCCTCCGGTTCCGGAAGCAGGACGGTCTTTTCGGGGCTGAGGATCTTTGCGGTCTCGCCCATGAAGGACACGCCGCAGAACACGATCACGTCGGCGTCCGATTCGGCGGCCCTGATCGACAGCCCCAGGGAGTCCCCCACGTAGTCGGCGGCGTCTTGTATGTCCGAAGACGTGTAATTGTGAGCCAGAATTACTGCGTTCTTCTCCTTTTTAAGTTGCAGGATGCGTTCGGTGACCGTTGACATCGGTGCTGTATTCCACACATGGTTTATATCCTATATCATCCTCCGCAGGGCATGGCAGGAGACAGGGAGCGTCTGGCGGCAGACAAATTCCATTGTACGACCGTCGA